>JAGWUO010000101.1 GCA_028868395.1 Cytophagales bacterium
CACGAAAATTCTTCCATCAATTAGTCTCCTCTCAATTAGATGTGGATCGATTAGATTATTTAAGCAGAGATTCATTCTACACAGGTGTGCGGGAAGGATTTATCGGCTCTGAGCGTCTATTAAGTATGATGGATTTGAATAATGAACAATTAGTCATTGAGGAAAAAGGAATTTATTCCACCGAAAACTTCTTGATGGCGCGTCGATTAATGTATTGGCAAGTGTATTTACACAAAACCGCCATCGCGGCTGAGACGATGTTAATTCAAATATTGCGTCGTGCTAAATTCTTAATTTCAGAGGGGCAAAAATTACCTTGTTCAACACCTTTGAAAACCTTCTTAAAAAGCACCTATACCTGGGAGGAATTTTCAACAAAGGAAAGTCTGTTAATTGCCTTCACAGAATTAGATGACCATGATGTGTGGGCAGCCATTAAAGAATGGAAAAATGCGAGTGATAAAATTCTAAAGCATTTGTGTACACACTTTTTGGCCAGAAAATTATTCACCTGTAAATTAGGATCTCAGCCAATCCCAAAGGCAAAAAGAGTCGAAATCGAAGAAAATATCAAACGGGAATATGGCATTACGGATGAAGAATTGTCCTATTTTGTCGTGGAAGGTTCTACCTCTAATGCGGCCTATGTACAAGGAGACAATACCATCAAAATGGTCGACAAACAAGGTCAGGTGGTCGAGTTACTAGAAGCATCTGATTTACCAACTATCCAAGCATTGAGTAAGATTGTAAAAAAATACTATTTTTGTTGTCCAAAGAGCGTATATTTGCAAGGAGAATTGAGCTAGTGGAAATTCTCTTTGCCTTTATTAAACAACGTGTGTCCGAATGAAATTTACTGTTGACCAAATAGCCCAATTAATTCAAGGTACAGTAGATGGCGATGGATCAGCAAGTATAACAGCGTTTAATAAAATAGAAGAAGGAAAAGAAGGAAGCATTTCTTTTTTAGCAAATCCGAAATACGAATCATTTTTGTACCAATCTAAGGCTACAGCCATTATTGTGGCTAATGATTTAGTACTAAAGGAAAAACCTTTAGCCACCTTAATTAAGGTGAAAGACCCCTACTCTGCTTTCACGATTCTCCTTCAAAAATACCAAGAGTTTACTAGCGTAAAGGAAATCGGTATTCAACAGCCAAGCTTTATTGCAGAAGATGCAAAAATTGGATCCAATCTTTATTTAGGCCAATTTTCTAGTATTGGAAAAGGTTCTACCATTGGAAACGAGACCTATATTTCAGCTCATGTAACTATTGGGAATAAAGTAAGCATTGGTGATAATTGCGTGATTTATCCAGGAGTAGTCATTTACAATGATACCATCATAGGTAATAATTGTACCATCCACGCGAATGCTGTCATCGGTTCCGATGGATTTGGTTTTGCACCTCAAGCAGATGGCACTTTTTCAACTATTCCTCAATTAGGGAATGTCGTGTTAGAAGATGGCGTAAGCGTAGGTGCTAATACCACCATTGATAGAGCCACCATGGGTTCTACCCTGATAAAGAAAGGGGTTAAAATTGATAATTTAGTCCAAATTGCACACAATGTAGAGGTGGGAGCAAATACGGCTATTGCCGCGCAAACAGGTGTATCAGGATCAACTAAAATTGGCCAAAACTGCTTAATAGGAGGTCAAGTGGGTGTTGCAGGGCATATAAGTATTGCAGATAAAACAATTGTAACCGCTCAATCAGGGGTTACCAAAACCGTCCGAAAAGAAGGACAAATCTTAGGAGGAACTCCGGCCTCCCCTAATAGTGATTATTTAAAACGTAATGCCTTATTACGTCAATTACCGGACTTATTAAAACGATTAGAATCTTAGAACGCGTATGAACAATAAGCAACATACTATTACCAATGCTGTAACCCTATCTGGTGTAGGATTACATACTGGCGTAGTTGCCAACCTCACTTTTTTACCTGCTCCTGCAAACCACGGGATCAAATTTCAACGAGTAGATCTTCCGGGACAGCCTATTGCAGATGCTGATGTAGATTATGTGGTAGATACTTCGCGTGGAACAACGATTGAGCATAATGGTGCGCGCATTAATACGGTAGAACACGTATTAGCGGCCTTAGTTGGATTAGAAGTGGATAACATTTTAATTCAATTAGATGGTCCTGAGCCTCCAATTATGGACGGTAGTTCCATCAAGTTTGTGGAAGCGTTAAAAGAGGCTGTTTTGGTGGAACAGGATGCGCATCGTAAATTCTTTGAATTAACAGAAGAAGTTCGTTACAAAGACCTAGAAAGTGGTATTGAATTAGCTGCATTACCGCTCAATGACTACCGCATGGCCGTCATGGTGGATTATAATTCTAAATTCTTATCCAGTCAACACGCTAACTTGAGCCACGTTTCTCAGTTTGAGAAAGACTTCTCTATGTGCAGAACGTTCTGTTTTGTACACGAATTAGAAGTCCTTTACAAGGCAGGATTAATTAAGGGAGGAGATTTAAACAACGCAATTGTTATCGCAGACAAAGATTATTCAGAAACAGAATTAGCACACTTAGCTGAAGTATTAGGTAAACCTAAAATCTCTGTTTCAAAAGAAGCTGGCATCTTAAATAACACTAATCTTCACTTTAATAATGAAATGGCTCGCCATAAATTATTGGATTTAATGGGAGATTTAGCTTTAGTGGGAAGACCTATAAAGGCTCAAATTTTGGCATCTCGTCCTGGCCACGCTTCTAACGTAGAATTAGCGCGTAAAATCAAGAAATTGATGTTAGACGCAGAAAAAAATAAAGTTCCTACCTACGATCCGAAACAACCTCCTATTTTCACGCACGAACGCGTTTATGAGCTTTTACCTCACCGGTATCCATTCCAAATGATTGACAAAATCATTTACTTGGATGATACGAGTGTTGTGGGAGTAAAAAATGTGACAATGAATGAAAATTATTTTATGGGTCACTTCCCTAACAATCCAGTTATGCCGGGAGTTATGCAAGTGGAGGCCATGGCACAAACAGGGGGTATTCTAGTGTTAAGCTCAGTAGAAGATCCAGAAAATTATTGGCCATACTTAGTTGGGATTGAAAATTGTCGTTTTAGAAAAAGTGTTATCCCAGGTGATACCATCATTTTTAGATGTGAACTTCAAGCCCCAATACGTAGAGGAATCGCTAAAATGACTGGAAAGGCTTACGTAGCCGGTCAAGTAGTTTGTGAGGCAGAAATGACAGCTAGTTTAGTTCGCAAATCGTAAGATTTAACCTATGATTCATCAATTAACACATATTGACCCTCAAGCTAAAATCGGTACTAATGTTAGTATTGATGCTTTTACGTCCATTCATGCTGATGTAGAGATTGGTGAAGGAACTTGGATTGGGTCTAACGTTACTATTTATCCCGGTGCTCGCATTGGAAAAAACGTACGCATATTTCCAGGTGCTGTAATAGCCGCAATACCTCAAGATTTAAAATTTGGAGGAGAAATAACTACGGCAGAAATTGGAGATAATACAACCATTCGAGAATGTGTAACCATCAATCGTGGTACCTCTGACAAAATGAAAACAGTTATAGGTAAGAACTGTTTAATCATGGCCTACGTGCACGTAGCACACGATTGTCTTATTGGTGATAATTGTATTTTAGCGAATGCCGTTCAAATGGCTGGCCACGTAACAGTAGGTGATTTTGCCATCATTGGTGGATCTTCTGCTATTCATCAATTTGCTACCATTGGTAGACACGTTATGATTTCAGGTGGATCACTTGTGAGAAAAGACGTTCCTCCTTTTACTAAGTCAGGACGGGAACCTTTAAGTTATGCAGGAATAAATTCTGTAGGCTTGCGTCGCCGTAATTACTCCGATGAACAAATTAATGTCATACAAGAAGCGTATCGGTATTTATATTTGAAAGGATTGAATACGAATGCTGCTTTGGCAGAAATAGAAGCACAATTACCCAATATTCCTGAGCGAAACGAAATTCTTGATTTCGTCAAAAATTCAGAGCGTGGAATTATGAAAGGTTAATCAACGATGGAAATTCTTGTTCAAAATCTTTCCAAAAAGTTCAGACAGGAATTTGTTATCCGTCAATTTAACTATACTTTCCTTTCCAGTAATTCCTATGCCATAACCGGCCCCAATGGGTCAGGTAAATCTACGCTACTTCAATTAATAGCCCAATTCACTCTTCCTAACACAGGGACAGTAGAAATGTCTGGAGTCGATCCAGAGTTTGTCTATTCACAGCTAACCTATGCTGCACCCTATGTTGAGTTGATAGAAGAATATACCTTATCGGAGCATCTCGAAATACTGCTAAAAAACAACTATCTACCTGCTTCTATCACTTTAGATATATTGGAAGATTTCATTGATTTACAACCCGGTAAATTCAAACTAATCAAAAATTATTCTTCTGGAATGCGTCAAAAAATCAAACTCGGATTTGCGTTACTTTCGGAAAGACCAGTCCTTTTGCTAGATGAACCGACCACAAATTTTGATGAACAAGCTAAAAATTGGTTCTTTAATCGATTAGAACAACAGCGACATAAACTTATCATTATTGCTTCCAACGAGGCGAGAGAGATTGAATTTTGCCACGAGAAAATCGCTATTCAAGATTTCAAATAAGAAATTTAAGTCTAAGACGAATTACACCTAACAGTAACATAATAAATCCAGCAAAGAAAAGTAAGTCGTTAAAACTCACTACACCCATGCTCATTCGATCATAATGAGAGGACAAATCGATAAAGTCCAAGCCTACTTCCTTAGCTCCTTGCCAACAAACAAAATTCATTCCAAGTCCCACTATAAAAGCCACAGGCTGTTTATTGCTTAAACTAGAGGCCAATAAACCCATTGCCACAAAACAAAGAACCAGCAGAAACAGGGCAATAAAACCACCCAAAATCAAGGATGAATCATAATTACCTTCAGGCAAACCTAATAGGGCAATCGATTTGATAAACAGGATACTAGGTAATAACGTACAAACAATAATAAAAGCCAAAGCTCCAAACTTAGATAAAAGAATTTGATTGCTGGTGATGGGTAAAGAACGTAACAATTGAAAAGTCCCCCGATCCATTTCTTCAGAAAAACTATTCATAGAAAGAGCGGGGACAAAGAATAGGAAAAACCAAGGACTTAGATCAAAGAAAACCGATAATTCAGCAAATCCATAATCAAGCACATTTCCATCAATCACCCAAACATAGATCCCCATTAAAATAAAAAAAGACGAGATGGTTCCCCAGCCCATCCAAGAGCTAAAAAAAGCCAACACGTCTTTCTTCAAAAGAGGAAACATCTTATTCGAAAATAGGTTTTTCTCT
>JAGWUO010000102.1 GCA_028868395.1 Cytophagales bacterium
CTGCGCCACTCCGGCCGAATTAAAAGAAGAAAACTTGCCGGAAGAAGAAGCCGGAAACGGAGATATGTCCATCGGATCCCGCTACATTAATGGTGTCAATGTAGTCAATTGGCCTATGGGTCGCGTATTGATGTCCTATTTTGCCGGATTTTATGTTCGCTTTATCACCGGAATGAAAGTGCAAGATGCTACTGCTGGATTCGTTTGTTATCGTAGAAAGACATTGGAAACTATTCCTTTGGACCAGATCAAATTTATCGGTTACGCATTCCAAGTAGAAATGAAATTCACCACCTGGAAATATGGCTTCAAACTCGTAGAAGTACCCATCATCTTTACTGATCGCACGAAAGGAACGAGTAAGATGTCGGCGAATATTTTTAAAGAAGCGATTTTTGGGGTAATCCAAATGAAAGTCAATAGTTTGTTCAAGCGTTACCAAGCCTAATATGAGCTATACGGTCTTAAAATCTATTCATATCATATTCGTTGTCAGCTGGTTTGCGGGCCTATTTTACCTACCCCGTTTGTTAGTCTACCACGCTGAATCACAAGCGAAGGAAGAACCAGAGAAAGGTATTTTGTCGAAGCAATTCGAGAAGATGGAGAAAATCCTCTTCAATGCCATCATGATTCCAGCGATGTTCTTGACTTGGATCACAGGTTTTTCGTTAATATATGTGGCATGGCTAAGCAGCTTCGGATCTCAAGGCTGGTTGCATTTGAAATTAGGCTTTGTGGTAGCCATCACAGTCTACCATTTTATTTGCCGACAACTTATTCTACAATTTAGAAAAGGGAATTTTGTGCTATCTGGAAATCAATTGAGACTTTATAACGAAATAGCGACCATTCTTTTAGTGGCAGTGGTCTTCTTAGTGGTAGCAAAAAATACCTTAGACTGGATGTATGGATTAGGAGGATTTGTGATTTTCGCCATCGTCATCATGGCGGCAGTAACCATCGTAAAGAAAATGAGACACAGGTAAAATTAGGACATAGAGCGATCCATATCCCGTTTCACATCTTTTTCTTTAATGTCATCTCGTTTATCAAAGGTCTTTTTACCTTTCGATAGTGCAATGTTTAGTTTAGCATAGCCTTTATCTGAGATGAATAGACGAGTAGGAATAATGGTCAAACCCACATTCTTCAACTCCTTCTGTAATTTACCTAACTCGCGTTTGGATAATAGCAACTTGCGATCTCGTAATGGGTCATGGTTGTAATGCGTACCCTCGTCATAGGCAGAAATGTGCATATTGCGTACGAAGAGTTCGTCCTGAAAGAATAGACAATACGCATCGGTTAAATTGGCTTTCCCTTGGCGGATCGATTTAATCTCGGTACCTGTCAATACCAATCCAGCCGTGAAGGTATCAATGAATGCATATTCAAAGGAAGCCCTACGGTTCTTGATTTCAACAGTCTTTTGGATTTTCTCTTTTGCCATTGGAATAAAAAAAGCCACACAGCGAAACACTGCGTGGCTAATTTAAGCTATAAGCTCTTATTTATCTTCTTTTTTGTCGCCTTTCGTTGCAGCGTACTCTTTGTTCAATCCATCGATGATTTTTTGTGTTACATCAACAGACGGATCCGCGAATAAAATACCGCCACCCACTTTAGAATAACCTAACACAAACTCATATTTATTTGCTTTGTTTGTCTTCGAGATATAGTCACGAATGTTGTTGTACAACTCTTCGTTTTTCTTCGCTTGCTCTTGTCCTAACTCCGCTTGTTTTTGTTGTGAATATTGTTGCAATTGAGCACCCTTCTTTTTCAACATCATATCAGCAGCTTGCAACTCCGCTTGTGTCATGGCAGATGCACGTTGTTGAATTGCTTGCAATTCACCTTGTAATGCTTGCTCCTTTTGACCTAAATCAACTTGTAAACGGTACCCTTTATTCTCAAACTCTTTTTGAGCGTCTTTGTAAAACTGGTAATTCGTTAGTAACGAATCCGAGTTTACGAATACAATACGTTTTCCATCAGCTGTCGAAGCACCTAAGCCTGTAGACGAGCTACCTGAATTTTGGTAAAATAAAAAAGCAATTGCGATGGTTAAAACGCCCAACCAAGCGTACGGTAAATTTTTCACGTGTATTATTTTTATTAATTGGATTGACGGCAAATATACAAGGTCTGTATCGTTTGTCCTAAAAATTTATTATTTCTGTCTTAATCTAGCCCCAGCCCAAGTCCAAATGCCACTAAATAAGCCTCCTAGCACGCCAGTCAGAACAAATAAAGCAATCACATTCCCCTTAAGCGGGAAAACTTGAGCCATACGACTAGGCAGTGTACTCGGGTGCTGTATATCAAGCCATAAGGCAGATACTACCCATAATACAAAACCGGCGATAAATCCAGTCAAAAAACTTGACTTCAAAGGCATATTTAACACAAAGGCAATTAGCCCAAAGGCCACACCCATCGCATACCAAGGCAGGTAAATCCCTACCAAGGCACCGATAACGATTAAAATGATACTATAGATTAATTTGCTCATGGCTTATTTCGATAAAGTGATTTTCTTGCGTAAACGATTTGATTTTTGATCCGGTGATTCAAGGTATAAAAGAGGCTTTAGCTCTCCTTTGGCCCATGTATCAATCAAATCATCATAATGACTGCTGCCCGGATTTCCTGACTGCCCCCCTGGGTATACCCCATAGGCTCTCGGCTTACCTTCTTTCGAAAGCTCTACCACTAAACGCCACGATGGACCTGTTTTAGTAGTTGAGGCATTCACGATGGTTCCGCCTCCGCCAATCGGGATATTCAAACGAGACAAAGCATCCATACCTGGAATCAAGTGACGAACCCCGGTTTGTTTATGCTTATACCAGGCCCATTCCGGCCCTTGAGGACCGTGTTGTTTCACCAAGGTATCTACGTTCGCTTGCAAAGACTTCATGATGATATCGGACATCGATTCTTTAGCAGGCGTCTTTGTATCATCCCACCAGCGAGCAGTCGGCTCTGATTTGATCAGCTGAATCGTTCGGTCCATCGAAGGACGACTCATTGGCACTTTTTCATCTGCGGAGAATTCATCATCCCAAAGGCAATTCTGCAAAGTCAACACCCAGTTTTCGAAAATGGTGGCTCCCACAGATTCAGGGCTATTCACTAAATTCCACGATTTCAAGGCTGCGATGGCTTTCGATTGAGCCGCGTTTGGTGATTTCACCTGAGCAAAAAGCAAAGGCAATAACTCGCGCGCACGGATGTTAAAGTTATCGTTTTGGAGACCTCGTAAGGAATCCATGGTGATTTTTTCCATCACCGCTAGACGCTCATTAATGCGACGACCACGTTCAGATGGCGCATATTGCCAGCCTAAATAATACGGATACGACGGATCTGTTGAGAATTGATTCGCCGAACTCACGAAACCGCGAGCCGGATTCAACACGTGAGGATTGTGCGCCTGAGGGATAAATCCTTGCCAATCAGCCGCGGCATCCGTTCCATCTAATAAATACTTCCCTTGCAATTTCGACTTCAAAGGGAACTTACCGTTCACCCATAAAGCGATATCGCCTTCATTACTAGCAAACACGAAATTTTGTGCTGGAGCAGAGTAGAAAGTCAACGCCTTTTTATAGTCTTCGTAATTCTTCGCGCGGTTCAATTGATAGAATGTCGTTAACTCTTGTGATTTCTCGTGGGCAATCCAACGCAAGGCATGGCCTACCGGAATATTCGAGCGGAACGGTTTTTCATGTGATAAATACACAACAGGCCCGTGATGTGTGAAGAAGATCGTATCAACCATGTCCTTCTTGCCTTTAATCTTAAAGGTTTCGATGCGCATCGTTGTTTTCTTCCATTTGCCATCGTGCCAATATTCCTGCTTCGAAGCATCTTTGAACTTGACTTGGTACCAATCTAAGACATCGGAACCTACGTTAGTCACACCCCAAGCCACATTTTTATTGAATCCAATGATAACGTTGGGTGTTCCTGGCATGGTTGAACCATAGACGTTTACGCCTGGAGCAACTAACTGCATTTGGTACCAAATCGATGGCAAAGACAAGGTCAAGTGCGGGTCATTGGCTAAAATAGGCAAGCCTGATACTGTCTTGTTTCCTGAAACGGCCCAGTTATTCGAACCAATGTTAGGGTCCTTTTCTGGTGTAGACATCGAGCTTCCTAAACCCGTGAAGTCTGCGGGTGCCGCAGGAATGGGTACCGGTTTGAAATCAACTGGAGATCCTACCGGAATGATCGGGCTTTCTTGGAATGGATAATTAGGGAACAAATCCTCAGCTACCTCTCTGCCATATTTGCGCAAGATGTTCGTCATTTTTAAATCGTCCGTCCCGGAAGCTAATACGAAGGACATATTCTTCAAAAACAATGCGCTCTTAATAGGTGTCCAAGGTTCCGGACGGTAGTTTAATAATTTGTATTCCAAAGGCAAATGACGATCTGATAAAGACCCGATGTAGGCATTTACCCCTGCTGAATACGCTTCCAGCGCCATTTTGGCTGCAGGATCTTGTTGCATTCCTTCGAAGGATTTTTCCGCGCCATACACAGAACCCATTCTGCGCTGGAATTGATCAGAAGCGATTCCTTTTTCTCCTACAATTTCAGAGATGCGACCACCTGCAAAATGCGTTTGAAATTCCATTTGCCACAAACGGTCTTTGGCCGTCAAATAACCTTGAGCCAAATAAAGGTCATGATCATCCTGAGCAAAAACGTGTGGCACACCCATTTCGTCATACACGACTTGAACGGGTTGATGTAGTCCGTCGATTTGCAAGGTTTCTTCTGTGGGTTCGCCTGAATCTGGGCTTTCGGCATTCATCCAAAATCCGTGAAAAGGACTGAATATTTTTCCGATTGGCGGGATGGTTCCCCAGCTTTGGTTCATCGCATAAGTTAAAAACAGGGCGATTACCAGAGGAAAAGCAGATTTAATGATTTTCATTGATGAAATAGGGGTAGATAAATGAAATATCCGAAGATTTTTTTCTATTTTAGAAAGACAATTTTACAAAATTGTTGCATTACACCCAAATAAATTATCTTTAAAGCTATATGAAAAGACGCACCTTCCTTCAAACCTCCACCCTTTTAGGCGCTAGCCTGGGAGCAACCGCCCAAGCACCTACATCCGAGCCGCTGATTATAGCGACTTGGAAAAATGAAAAAGCGACCATCGCGGGTTGGAATAAATTGATGGAAACAGGCAAAGCGCTCGATGGCGTCGAAGCAGGTGCACGCATCCCGGAAGCAGATCCCAATGACACTTCGGTGGGTTACGG
>JAGWUO010000103.1 GCA_028868395.1 Cytophagales bacterium
CAACAAGACCACGTTCGTGGATTCGCTTTTCGCGAAGAAATAATTATTTAGCCTTTTCTTTAGCCCAGGTATCTTTCAACGTAACCGTGCGGTTAAATACCAGCTTTTCTGAGGTAGAGTCCGGATCTAAGCTGTAATAGCCTTTGCGGATAAACTGTAATGCTTGACCCTCTTTCGCCTCTTTCAAACCTGGCTCCACATAGACTTTCGGTACAATTTGAAGCGATTCTGGATTAATAAATTTTAAGAAATCATCCCCTAATTCAGAGGCATCTTCCACGATCAATAAGCGATCGAAGTTACGAACCTCCGCTTCTACTGCGTGAGCCACGGATACCCAGTGAATCGTTCCTTTCACAGAAATACCACTTGTATCTTGCCCTGACTTACTTTCTGGAATATATTCTGCATGCACTTCTGTCACATTGCCTGCCGCATCTGTTTTAAAATCCGTACAAGTAACGATGTAAGCTCCTTTCAAACGCACCTGCAATCCTACGCCTAAACGGAAGAACTTCTTAGGCGGATCGATCATGAAATCATCGCGCTCAATGTATAATTCATTGGAGAACGGAACCGAGCGCTTAGTTATTACCTCCGCTTCAGGGTTATTTTCAATCAGTAAATCCTCTGTTTTATCCGCTGGATAATTCGTAATTATTAGTTTAATCGGATCTAGAACTGCCATAACGCGGTCCGCGGACTTGTTCAAATCCTCCCGAATACAGAATTCTAACAAACTCAGGTCAATCAAATTATCACGTTTCGCCACCCCAATACGCTCACAAAAGTTGCGGATAGAGGCTGGTGTAAAGCCACGTCTGCGTAAACCAGAAATCGTAGGCATGCGGGGATCATCCCATCCATTCACTACTTTTTCATTCACTAATTGCAATAATTTACGCTTGCTCATCACCGTGTGGGACAAGTTCAAACGCGCAAATTCGTATTGATGGGATGGGAAAATCCCTAATTTATCCAAGAACCAATCGTATAATGGACGGTGAACATCGAATTCTAGCGTACAAATCGAGTGTGTGATTTCTTCGATGGAATCACTTTGGCCATGGGCAAAATCGTACATCGGGTATATGCACCATTTGTCTCCTGAACGGTGGTGTTTCACGTGGCGAATACGGTACATTAATGGATCACGCATATGCATGTTCGGATGTGCCATGTCGATTTTAGCGCGCAATACTTTCTCTCCATCCGCATATTTCCCCGCGCGCATTTCACGGAACAAGGTCAAATTCTCCTCTACGCTGCGATTTCTAAAAGGGCTGTGCGTACCAGGTGTGGTAGGCGTTCCTTTTTGCGCCGCGATTTCCGCTGCCGTCGAATCGTCCACATAGGCGCAAGAAAGTGTGATTAATTTTTCCGCAAATTGGTATAAATCTTCGAAATAATCAGAGGTGTATAATTCATTAGCCCACGTAAATCCTAACCAGGAAACATCCTTTTTGATCGACTCCACATACTCTGTTTCCTCAGTCACCGGATTGGTATCATCAAAACGCAAGTTCGTAGCTCCGCCAAAACGCTGCGCTAACCCAAAATTCAAGCAAATACTCTTCGCATGACCGATGTGCAAGTAGCCATTCGGCTCAGGTGGGAAACGTGTCAAAATACCTTGAGGATATTTTCCAGACGCAATGCCTTCCTGAACGATTTCTTCTAAGAAATTAAGGGATTTGGGTTTTAATTCTTCCATGTATACTTTTTCGTGTCGACGAATAAATTAGAGCTGTAAGGTTCAAAAATAAACATTATTTGCCAAAATCCGTAATTTGCAGACCGATATACCTATGAGAAAACACATCCTACTCTTCGTCCTTCTATTTTTAGGCGCTTTCCAAAGCTTCAGCCAATGGAATTCCCTCTCCCTAGATACTAAAGCCTCGTTTAGAGCCATTCGATCCCATAGATCCCATATTTGGATAGGAGGAACGCGTGGAACTGTCATTCACTCGGGTGACGGTGGCGAGCACTTCATCGTTTCGCAGGTTCCAGGTGCTGATTCCTTGGACTTCAGAGATCTGGCGATTCTCGACGAAAATACGGTCTTATTGATGAGTGCAGGCCCAGCAGAGAATGGGGCTGCTAAAGTTTTTCGCACAGAGAATGGAGGCAAAAGCTGGGAATTAGTCTTTCAGATAAAGGAAAAAGGTTATTTCTTTGATGCGATTCTTTGGGAAGGCAAACAAGGATTGATCCTCTCTGACCCGGCGGGTTCTTTTTATGGATTGATTCGCATCAGCGATAAAGGGCGAAAATTCGAATTATTGACCCTAACGAATCATCCCACTTTACAAAAAGGAGAAGCGGCTTTTGCAGCGAGTGGATCAAGTTTACAAAAAACAAAAAAAGGCTATTATATCGTGACTGGAGGCGGAGAAAAAGCACGCGTTTTATTCGGTAAAGACGCACAACATTGGGAAAGTATTTACTCGGAAATTCCAGGCGGCGAGGGTACCGGATTTTTCAGCCTAGGGGTTCGTGACCCGAATAATTTATGGATTGCAGGTGGAAATTACGCGCGTATTAAGGAAGGACCCGTTCCCGTTTTGGAAAGCAAGGATAGCGGTAGAACTTGGTCAGCCATTGTGGATGCACCCGCTTACTATGTCGAGAAAATTGTATGGGCCGAGCCGTATTGGATTTTATCCGGACCGGCGGAGAGCTCCGCTTTTGACCCTAAAACAAAGCGCTGGATTAGCTTAGGTAAAAGTCCCTACCACAACATTTGTCAAGTAGGAGATCGGATCTATGGTGTAGGTGGAAGAGGCCAAATCGGTTTCATCAGCCTCTCCCAAATACAGCAACTATTTCTTTCTAAAGAATAAAGAAATAGGCGTTCCTTCTAAGTTGAAGGCTTTACGCATCTGATTCTCTAAGTAACGCTCGTAACTCTCCTTGATGTACTGCGGTAAATTGCAGAAGAAAATGAAGGTCGGATACGGGGTCGAAACCTGCGTACAGTATTTAATCTTGATGTATTTTCCTTTCCAAGCGGGTGGCGGATAACTCGCGATCACGTCTAACATCACATCGTTTAATTTCGATGTAGAAATCTTTTGTGAACGGTTTTCGTATACTTTTAGCATTAACTCCAAAGCTTGGAAGATACGCTTCTTCTCCATCACCGATGTAAAGATGACAGGCATATAGTTTAATGGAGCCATACGTTCTTTGATCGCTTTCTCTAATTGAATCGCGGTGTTCGTGTCTTTCGCCACTAAATCCCACTTATTAATCATTAAAACGATTCCTTTCTTCGCCTTGTCCGCCATGCTGACAATGTTCATGTCTTGCGCTTCTAAACCCGTTAATGGATCAATGGTGGTCGCATCAATAATAATAATCGCCACATCACATTCCTCCAAGGCCTTCATCGAACGTAATACCGAATAGTATTCGATATTATCGTCAATACGGGCTTTTCGGCGGATACCGGCTGTATCGGTAATGATAAAATCTTTTCCGTAAAGGGTATAGTGATTTTGAATCGCATCTCGGGTGGTTCCCGCTTCATCTGTCACAATAGAACGATCTTTACCTAAGATCGCATTCAAAAAAGAGGATTTCCCTACGTTTGGACGACCTAAGATCGCCACACGTGGAATACCTAATTCTGGATTTTCGATTCCTTCATCCTTGAAATGAGAAACCATCGCATCAAGCATATCACCTGTACCGCTTCCACTTTCAGCAGCAATCGCAAATGGATCGCCTAAGCCTAATTCATAAAATTCAGCCGCAGCATAGGCCTTCTCGTGTGTATCGGCTTTATTCGCGATCAAAATAACCGGCTTCTTCGAACGACGTAAAACGTTCGCAAAATCCTTATCTAAATCCGTTAAACCTGTAGAACAATCAACCACAAACAATAAAACCGCCGATTCTTCAATCGCTAGTTCTACTTGTTCTCTAATAGCTCCCTCAAATTTATCTTCCGAACCATGCACGTATCCTCCCGTGTCAATCACGGTAAAGAAACGTCCTGTCCATTGACCGTAACCATAATGGCGGTCGCGCGTCACCCCGGACATGTTGTCCATGATAGCTTTCTTTTGTTCGATCAAGCGATTGAACAAAGTAGATTTCCCTACATTGGGACGCCCCACAATTGCAATAATATTTGACATTCGTTGTTAAATTAATCGAGTGAATACCCGAATGAACGCAGCTTGTCGGTCTTCGCACGCCAATCAGGCTCCACTTTGACAAACTGCTCTAAAAATACTTTTTTACCAAAAAACTTCTCTAAATCCTCCCTTGCCTGGATACCCACTTTCTTGATATTTTCTCCTTTATGACCAATGATGATCGCACGTTGCGAAACTCTTTCGACATAAATCTCCGTAGCGATACGTAAAATGGTAGGCTCCTCTTTAAAAGAAGTCACCACTACCTCACACGAGTAAGGAATCTCTTTTTTATAATTCAAGAAAATCTTTTCCCTAACAATCTCGGAGGCAAAGAATTTTTCTGGTTTATCTGTCAGCTCCTCCTTATCAAAAAAGGGAGGATGAACTGGCAAATGCTCCATGAGGTGGCTAAAGATTTGGTCCAAATGAACCGATTCCAAAGCCGAAATAGGGATAATCGGCTTGCCAGGAAAAATCCCCTGCCAATACGCAACCTTCTCCTCTAACTTTTCCATAGAGACTAAATCGATCTTGTTCAATAAAACAAGAATAGGTGTGTCCGTAAAATCTTTCCAATTGGTCAAAAAGTCCAAATCTTCAAATTCATCAAACACATCCGTCACATACAACACTACATCCGCATCCTCCAGAGAACTTTTCACGAACTGCATCATGGATTTATGCAATTCATATTTAGGTAACAGTACCCCAGGTGTATCTGAGTAAACAATCTGGTATTCAGTACCCTTATGTTCTCCGTTTAGCATCCCTAAAATCCGGTGACGCGTCGTCTGCGCCTTCGAGCTCACAATCGAAAGTCGCTCCCCCACTAATGCATTCATCAGCGTACTTTTGCCCACATTGGGTTTTCCAATAATGCTGATAAATCCTGCCTTGTGTTCCGGGGTCATAAAATGTAATGTAAAAACTGCCTCAAAAAGGATAGGCAAGAATAATTTCTACAAAGATACTTGTTTTTTCTGAAAGAAACGTGCATCTTTGCACTCCCAATTATATCGCGGGGTGGAGCAGTTGGTAGCTCGTTGGGCTCATAACCCAAAGGTCGTCAGTTCGAGTCTGGCCCCCGCTACATCGAAAAGAGGTCTTGCAAAGGACCTCTTTTTTTATG
>JAGWUO010000104.1 GCA_028868395.1 Cytophagales bacterium
AAACATATTCGGAAGGCGTCCAAACCGATGCATCTTGAATTTGACGCAAGCCATTAGGCAACATGAAATCAAGCGACTGTTCACCGGTATAAATAAAATCAGCTCCAAGGTCATTCATCGCCCATTTATCCGGTTCAGGTAAATAGAAATGACCAATTGCTTTTAGGTCCGTAATAGAAATGGTTGACTTAGCTGAGAAATCAGCGATTACCCGAGGAACCTGATGTCCACCTATCGAAAAGATTTCAGTAGTTTTTCGACGGGAATGAGCGAACGGATGAATAGGGGAGTCAAAGGCTGCCGAATGCCCCGTAAAAACAGCAATGGGATCTTGCGAAGAAGCTCTTGTATCATAACGACGCACTAAGTCTTTTGCCACTGGAATTTCAAATTCTGGATCTTCTGTTAGGGAAACACGAATAGTATCCCCTAGTCCATCTTCTAATAAAGTGCCTATACCCACAGCCGATTTAATACGACCGTCTTCACCATCACCGGCTTCTGTTACCCCTAAGTGCATTGGATAGGCCTTAAATCCGCCATTCTTCAACTTTTTACTTAATAAACGATAGGCTTCCACCATCACCTGTGTATTCGATGATTTCATCGAGAGCACAATGTTGAAATAGTTTTCATCCTCGCAAATTCGTAAGAATTCTAAAGCCGATTCCACCATTCCATGAGGCGTATCTCCATAACGGCTCAAAATACGATCAGAAAGCGAACCGTGATTCGTTCCAATACGCATCGCTGTGCCGTATTCCTTACAAATTTTAACCAATGGAAGGAATTTATCGCGGATGCGATCTAGTTCAGATGCATAGGAAGCATCGGTATAATCAATTGTTTCAAAGCGTTTTTTGTCGGCATAATTACCCGGATTAATGCGCACTTTTTCCACAATCCTAGCGGCTAATTCAGCTGCATTGGGTGTAAAGTGAATATCTGCTACTAAAGGCGTCGTATAGCCTCGCTCGCGTAAACCTTTGCGAATATTCTCGAGATTTTGTGCTTCTTTTACAGATGGAGCCGTAATGCGAACTAATTCACAACCTGCATCGATCATTCGAATAGATTGTTCAATGGATCCTTGGGTATCCATCGTATCCACTGTCGTCATTGACTGAATTCGAATAGGAAAGTCAGAACCTAAATAGAGATCACCTATTTGCACTGGGATAGTCATGCGTCTTTCATAAGCATAGAGCGATGAAGCGTACTGATTTCCATCAGTAATTAGGGGATCCGTCAAATTCAAATTGTTAGACATAGCAGAAATAAAACGCAAAAATAGGCAATTCTACTTCCAAGAACTCTTTTTATGCCCAATTGTTGCGTAATAATAGATAAAAATATAGCAAGGGATTAAAATCAGGTAAGCATTCTGCGTATTCCCGATTTGGTCTGCAATTTTACCATACAACAAAGGCATAAGCGCTCCACCTGAAATCATCATAATGATTAATGCACTACCCATCTTCGTAAATTTACCCAAGCCATTAATGGCTAAAGGCCACAAAGCTGGCCACATCAACGCATTCGCTAAACCTAATAACGCTAAACACAAAACGGAATTAAATCCGGTAAATGCAATCGCACCAATCGAAAATAGCACACCTAAAATGGCCGAATAATTCAAGGCCTTTTGTTGAGATAAGTAGTTGGGAATAAAGAGGATACCAATAACATAGCCCGCTAACATTCCATATAAAGTATAGGTTGTGAAACTTTTAGCCACATCTTGACTAAAGCCTTGAGAAACCCCATAATTAATGATCGTATCTCCGGCAATAACTTCCACTCCTACATAAAGGAAAAAAGCGACTAAGCCTAAGACTAAACTTGGATAGGCCCAAACACTTGATTTAGCATTCCCTGCTTCCTCCACGGTTTCCTCTGCTTCCACTTCTGGTAAAGAAGAAAACCACACCCAAATAGCTAAAACCACTAAAACCGCGGTCATGATACCATATGGCATAATCACAATGGCTAATTTTTCCGCTCCAGCTACAGCACTTGAAAGAAATAATCCCCCAAAAATAAATTGACTCAAAATCCCCGCCACCTTATTGCAAATTCCCATGACAGAAATACGTTGTGCCGCAGAATCCGCAGGACCTAATATCGTTACATACGGATTAGAAGCCGTTTGAAGAAGCGCTAAACCGGTACCGATTACAAAAAGACCAAATAAAAACATCGGATAATTGGCCATTTGAGCGGCTGGAATAAATAATAAGGTTCCCACAGCCATGGCTAATAATCCAAGCGACATCCCTTTCTTAAAGCCTGTCTTTGCCAATACCCAAGAGGATGGAATTGCCATCACGAAATAAGAGATAAAGAAAGCGAAGGTAACTAAAAGTGAGTCGAAGTTATTTAATTGAAAGGCATCCTTAAAGAAGGCAATTAAAACCGAATTCACCCAGGTCACAAAACCAAAGACAAAGAAGAGAATACCGATAATTAAAAGAGGTCCGTTAACGTTTTTTGATTGGTTCATAGGTTTAGTATTGATCGTTTAAAGCAAAAATAGGTTGATTTTTTTTCCATTTACCGCGGGTGAAATCAGGTATTTGAATAGGAGCGGAGCCCTTTTTAATGGACTCCTCAGAAAGGGGTGCAATAGCTGACCAAGCCGCCGCATCATACACATCAATCGGTGGAGCTACTTTCGCCTTGATTGCCTCGATAAAGGCTCTTAAAACGAAATAATCAATACCTCCATGGCCCGCATTTTCCGCATCAGCGGCATGCGCTTTCCATAAAGGGTGATCGTATTTTTCTAGATAAGGTTTCGCGTCTTCCCAGCGGTGTGCTTTAGGAGATACTCCTTCTAAATAAATCGATTTATTATCCTCCATCCATAATCCTTTTGTTCCTTGAACTCGGAAACCTAAGGAATAAGGTCGTGGTGAATTCGTATCATGCGTAATGAGAATCGTTTCTCCATTGACACATTTGATCATGGTTTGGACGATGTCACCGCATTTGAAATTGACTTTCGCGTTTGGATGATCAGCTCCTCCTTTTTCAACAATATAATTATGTAGTCCCAAAGAGGGCGTTGCCATCGACGTTAAATAGGCGAATTGATTTCCACGGTTAATATTCAACATCTCAGCCACCGGCCCTAAACCGTGTGTTGGATACAAATCTCCATTGCGGTCGACAGAATGCTGGGTGCGCCATTTGGCCTCAGAAAAACCTTTCTCCCCAAACTCCACACCGCCGCCATAAGCTTGCTTTCCATCATTGAATTTCACTTCACGCAAATCATGCTGATAACCACATTGTACATGATTTAAAGTACCGAACATCCCCTGGCGAACCATATTTAACGTGGCCAACACATCACGGCGGTAACACACATTCTCCAAAATCATGCAATGAGAACCCGTTTTCTCGAACATATTCACCAGATCCCACGATTCTTTCAAGGTTACGGTAGCGGAAACTTCCACACCCGCGTATTTACCTTGTTTCATCACTTCCAAGGCCATGGGAACGTGCCATTCCCAAGGAGTAGCAATGACCACACCATCGATGTCAGAACGCTTGGCTAAGTTTTCAAAATCTTTTTCTGTTTTACCAAAGACTGCAGGAGCGGGGCGTCCTTTGTCGGAAACCATCTTTAAAGCGATGTCAATGGCTTTAGGATCGATATCACAAATAGCTACCACCTCAACATCTGGTCGATACATGGCCATTTCGAGGTGATTTTGGCCTCTTAATCCAACGCCAATAAAACCTAAACGCACTTTTGTTTGTTCTTCAGGTAACTGTCGTAGGAAAGTGGGGAATAAAGCGGTACCAGAGGTATATACTAAGGAATCGGAAATAAACTTCCTTCTTTTCATTTTGTTAATGATAGGTCTAATAGGTGTTATAAAGATGAAATTTAAGGAAAATACTTTAAATTTATAAGAATTTAGAAAAAATGACTGAAGCTCCACGCGTTACTGTATTCCGAAAAGAACATTTCAATGCTGCACATCGTTTGCATAATCCACTTTGGACAGCTGAGAAAAACAAAGAAATTTTCGGTTTATGTAACAATCCGAACTACCATGGACATAATTATGAAATTATTATTCAGGTAACCGGAACAATTGACCCAGAAACGGGTTATGTCATTGATACGAAGTTTTTATCGGATTTAGCGCAGACTGAGGTTTGCAAAAAATTTGATCACAAGAATTTAAATTTAGACGTCCCTGAGTTCGCTGATTTAAATCCTACTGCTGAAAACATCGTCATGGTGATATTTAACAAACTGAGGGCTAAACTCCCTTCTAAATTAGATTTAAAAATCAGATTGTATGAAACAGAAAGAAATTTCGTTGAATTCCCTGCTAATTGATACCGACCGTTTCTTGTTAACTGACGAGGAAATTGGAGATAATCATGTAGCCACCTCTATCGAAACACCGATGAGGGAGGATGCTTTTGATCTTTCTGATTCGGAGAAAATAGCCATTATTGAATCTCATTTCCGTGAAATCATGTTAACCTTAGGGTTAGATTTAACCGACGATTCTTTACGAGGCACTCCTAAAAGAGTGGCTAAAATGTACGTAGAGGAAATATTTAGCGGTTTGAATCCAGCTAATGAGCCTAAAGTTGCCTTGTTTGAAAATAAATACGGCTATAATGAGATGTTGATTGAAAAGAATATTTCATTCTATTCTAATTGCGAGCATCATTTTGTACCTATCATGGGTAAGACGCACATTGCGTATATCTCTTCTGGACAAGTCATTGGCCTTTCGAAATTAAATCGAATAGTTCAGTATTATGCCAAAAGACCCCAAGTTCAAGAGCGCCTAACAATGCAAATTGCAAAGCATCTTCAAAGAGTTTTGAAAACAGATCATGTTGCCGTATTTATTGATGCAAAACACTTGTGCGTCTCTTCTAGAGGGGTAAAAGACGAGGCAACTTCTACGATTACGTCCTATTATGGAGGTAAATTCCAAGAAGAAAATACAAGAAGAGAATTCTTACAATCTATTCAAGCCTAAATCATGGGAAAATATGTTATTGTTGGGGCTAGCCAAGGAATTGGGGAGTCCATTGCTACTACTTTGCTTTCTGCTGGCCATGAAGTGATTAACTTCTCTAGAAATCCATCTTCTATTGCGGGTGTAGTAAATTTCACATGGGATGCGCTGGAAACGGATGATGCTGCTTTAGCAGCAATGACTGGACCTGTAGACGGAATCGCTTATTGCCCAGGAAGTATAAATTTGAAGCCTTTTC
>JAGWUO010000105.1 GCA_028868395.1 Cytophagales bacterium
GATGTCTTTTCAAGATGAAGTTGCAGTGACTGCGAGCATTCGCCAAGGTGATAAGCCGCTCGCTTTATACGTATTTTCAACGAATACAGAGTTTAATCAATACATACTAGATCACACAAGTTCAGGGACATCGGTGGTTAATGATTGTTTGATTCAATTTGGTCACAATGAATTGCCTTTTGGTGGGGTAAATCACTCTGGTATCGGTAAATCTGGTGGCCATTATGGTTTTGTTGAATTTTCTAACCAAAAATCAGTCGTTATTCAAAAAACGAATTTATTGAAGAATTTCTATCCTCCTTACGGTGTAAAAGTGCGTTGGATGATTGATTTTGTGTTAAAATGGCTGTAAGACTATTCATTTTAGGTTTATTGGTTTTAGCATCTTGCCAAAGTTCTCCCGACTCCAAGGGTGAGAAAATTCCTGATCGGCAAGCGATTGCCACTGGTCAGCAGGCGGAGAAAAATATTCAATTTTTAACGCTTCAAATTGAGGATCAGCCGAGCGCTAATTTATATTATTTGCGGGCTAAGAATTACGTCAGCCTTCACGCCTATGGCTTAGCTGATCAAGATATAGAGAAAGCCTTACGAGATAATCCGGGTGAACCTGGTTATTTAGCTCTTTCTGCTGTTATTAAGCAGAAAATAGAGGATTATTCTACCTCCATTGATCGGGCTAAATTAGTAGAAATTACGGACTTTAATTCCCCACAGAACGCGTTATTATTGGTTCAAAACTATTTTGCCACCAAGCAGATGAGTCTTGGTCGGTATTATTTGAAAAAAATAGATCCTTCCTTATTGCCTGCTTCGGATAAGGCTATTTTAAAAGCGGTAAAAGATTATGGTGTATCTGATTCTGCTCGATTGTATACCTTGATGAATGCTAAACCCGCTGATGAATCTCCTTTAGTGTACATTTATTATGAACAAGCTTTGCAGCGTATGGCTTCCTTGCGTTACCAGCAATTGCTATTAGCAAGTTTGAAAAATTACCCGATGGATCCTTATTTTTTACGTTTTTGGGCTCGGTTTTTAGTCAAAATGAAAAAATACACGCAGGCAGCCTTAGTCTACAAACAAGTATTGAAGACCTATCCTAAAACGAAATCATTGCAAGCAGAATTAGTTTATTTTGATTTAGCCAAACAAGGCAAATTGCCAGTAGAACGGACGGAAACTACTTCTGATTCCCTATCTGTATCATCCGATTCCTTATCTCAAAATTAATCAGGCGCTCATTTCAATACATTGCGCCTTAATTTGTACCTTTGCACAAATTTTTTAGAATGATCAAAATTACATTTCCCGACGGACAAGTAAGAGAATTTGAAAAAGGAATCACTCCATTTCAAGTCGCCTTGTCTATTTCAGAAGGTTTAGCACGTAATGTGTTAGCAGCCAATTTAAATGGTGAAGTAGTGGATTCCTCCACTCCTATTGAGGCGGACGCTGCTTTACAATTATTAACGTGGAATGACGCTGATGGGAAAAAGACCTTTTGGCATTCCTCTGCTCACTTATTAGCAGAAGCAATCGAGGCATTGTATCCAGGAACTAAATTTGGTATAGGACCTGCTATCGAAAACGGTTTTTATTACGATATAGACTTAGGAGAGCAAGAATTTGGTTCAGATCAATTCAAAGCAATCGAAGATAAAATGCTCGAATTAGCACGTGCGAAGAATGAGTATGTTCGTACCTCTGTTTCCAAAGCTGATGCCATTTCTTATTTTAAGGAGAAAGGCGACGAATACAAATTAGAATTAATCGATGGTTTAGCCGACGGCTCGATCACCTTCTATAATCAGGGTAATTTCACGGATTTATGCCGTGGACCTCATATCCCTAACACAGGTTTTATTAAATCCGTTAAATTGCTTTCAGTCGCTGGTGCTTATTGGCGTGGTGATGAAAAACGTAAGCAATTAACGCGTATTTACGCGATTACCTTCCCTAAAGCGAAAGAATTAGAAGAATATTTAACTTTATTAGAAGAGGCTAAACGCCGTGACCACCGTAAACTCGGAAAGGAAATGGAATTGTTCGCTTTTTCTGAAAAGGTGGGAATGGGTCTTCCTTTGTGGTTACCTAAAGGTACTTTGTTACGTGAGCGTTTAGAGAACTTCTTACGCCGTGCACAAGTTAGAGCTGGTTATTCGCCTGTCATTACTCCTCACATCGCAAGCAAAGAATTATATGTGACTTCTGGTCACTATGCGAAATACGGAAAGGATTCTTTCCAGCCTATTCATACGCCTGATGAGAACGAAGAATTCTTCTTAAAGCCCATGAATTGTCCTCACCATTGTGAGATTTATAAGACAAAGCCTCGTTCTTACAAGGATTTGCCTTTGCGTCTTGCGGAGTTTGGAACGGTATATCGGTACGAGCAAAGTGGTGAATTGCACGGTTTAACACGTGTAAGAGGCTTTACTCAAGATGATGCGCACATTTTCTGTCGTCCAGATCAAGTGGAAGACGAATTTATGAAGGTGATTGACTTAGTGTTGTATGTATTCAAAGCCTTAGGTTTTGACTCCTATTCAGCACAGGTTTCTTTACGTGATAAAGAGAATAGAGAAAAGTATATCGGAAACGATGAGGATTGGGATCGTGCGGAGTCTGCTATTATTCGCTCGGCAGAGGCGAAAGGTTTGCCAACCGTTATTGAATACGGGGAGGCAGCTTTCTATGGTCCTAAGCTTGACTTTATGGTGAAGGATGCTTTAGGTCGTAAGTGGCAGTTAGGAACGATTCAGGTTGATTATCAATTACCACAGCGATTTGAATTAGAATATACGGGATCGGATAACATGAAACACCGTCCTGTCATGATTCACCGGGCGCCATTCGGTTCATTAGAGCGTTTTGTAGCTATTTTAATTGAGAATACGGCTGGAAACTTCCCGCTTTGGTTATCTCCAGATCAAATCGCGGTGCTTCCTATTTCAGAGAAATACGAAGATTATGCCAATGAATTATACCTTCGTTTGCAAGAAAAAGATTTGCGTGGTTATGTAGATCATAGAAATGAGAAAATGGGGCGTAAAATTCGGGATGCAGAAATCGCGAAAGTGCCATTTATGATTGTGGTGGGTGAAAAGGAGCAAGCAGAAGGAATTGTTAGCGTTCGTAAAAAAGGGGATGGTGATGTGGGATCGATGACATTGGATGCCTTCATAGCGATGGCACAAGAAGAAATCCAGTCCTTAACCTATGAAAAATAGGAGCTTATGCGCTTTTTGCTTGCAATTGCGTTATTTTTGATTTAGCTTTCGATTTAATCTATATTAAACCCATTTTATTTTATGGCTTTACGCCCGAATAACAATTACAGAGGAAACAAAAGAGAAGAAGAGCCCTATCGCATCAATCAGTTAATTCGTGGTGTAGAGGAGGTTCGTTTAGTAGGCGAGAATATTGAAGTGGGAGTTTATCCCTTTGCGAAGGCTTTAGAACTAGCTGTAGCTCAGAGTTTAGATCTAGTGGAGATTTCTCCTAAAGCAGTCCCTCCTGTTTGTAAGATCATTGATTATGCGAAATTCAAGTATGATCAAAAAAAGAAACAGAAGGAAATCAAGGCAAATGCAACGAAAACGGTCATCAAAGAGATTCGTTTCGGTCCTAACACGGATGAGCATGATTTCAATTTCAAATTAAAACATGCGGTTAACTTCCTTAAAGAAGGGGCTAAAGTGAAAGCTTATGTGCACTTTGTGGGTAGAACAATCGTGTTTAAAGAGCGTGGTGAAATGTTGTTATTGAACTTCGCAAAAGGTTTAGAAGATGTAGGTAAGCCAGACGATATGCCTAAATTAGAAGGTAAGCGAATGAGCATCATCTTCTCCCCTAAGGCCATCAAGAAATAATTTTCAAATGGATGCTGGAATTATAGGGTAATTTTCATTACTTTTGCATTCCAAATTTCAAAATTTAATTTTTACATAATTATCAAACAATGCCAAAAATTAAAACTAACTCTGGAGCGAAAAAACGTTTCAAAGTAACGGGAACTGGTAAGATTAAGCGTAAACACGCATTTCATAGCCATATCCTAACTAAAAAAACAACTAAGCAAAAGCGTAATTTAGTTCACGCTACCTTAGTTCACCCATCTGATATGGACCGTGTTAACTTATTGTTAGGTCTTTAATTAGAATTTAAGTTATTGTTAAACCAGAAAGAAGGCCTAGATAAGTAATCAACAGATTCGCCTCATTTCAAAAAACAAAAAATTATGCCAAGAAGTGTCAATCACGTAGCCTCAAGAGCTAGAAGAAAGAAAATCCTTAAGTTAGCAAAAGGATTCTACGGTCGCGGAAAAAATGTCTGGACAGTAGCAAAAAACAAAGTAGAGAAAGGTTTGCAATACGCATACCGTGACCGTAAAGTTAAGAAAAGAGATTTTCGTGGTTTATGGATCCAACGTATCAATGCAGCAGCTCGTCAAGAAGGTCTTTCTTACTCAGCGTTCATGGGTAAATTTAATAAATCTGGAATGACTTTAAATCGTAAAGTTTTAGCTGACTTAGCGATGAATCACCCAGAAGCTTTCAAAGCAGTTGTGAAAAACTTGAAGTAATTCTAGTTCATACAGAAAGAAAGCCTCGAATTTTTCGGGGCTTTTTTTTGTGCCTATATTTGTCAAATGATGCACCAGCCGATCTACCTTGATTATGCAGCGACTACTCCGGTTCACCCAGAGGTGCTTTCGGCTATGCTCCCCTATTTTACGGAAGTATTTGGAAATTCAGGTTCATCTGCGCATTTATACGGTTGGAGAGCAGCAGAAGCGGTGGAGCAATCGCGTGCATCGATTGCGTCTTATTTCCAAGTCAAACCTGCTGAAGTAGTATTTACTTCTGGTGCTACTGAATCTATCAATTTAGGCATTCGGGGTTTTTTGCAAGGAAAGCCGAAAGGACATCTTATTACGAGTGTCCTAGAACACAAAGCTGTGTTGGAGGTCTTTCATGCCCTTGAAAATGAAGGCTGGGTTGTCACGTATCTCCTGGATGTGGCTGATCTTGAAAGCACCATTCGTCCAGATACCGTTTTAGTTTCATTAATGTTAGTGAATAATGAATTAGGGACGATTCTAGATTATGATGCGGTTTTGCGCCTCTGTGAAGCCCAAGGTATATGTTTCCATACAGATGCAACTCAAGCTATTGGTAAACTCTCGCTAACTAAACTACCTCATCTTTTAAGTTTTAGTGGACACAAGATATATGGTCCTAAAGGAATA
>JAGWUO010000106.1 GCA_028868395.1 Cytophagales bacterium
AGCCTGGTGCGAATGGCTTGATCATTAACCAAAAAGGTAACCTAGTTTCAGCGGAACACGGGAATCGTAGAATAGCTGAAATGCCTTTGGGAAAACCCGAATTAAAAAAATCGCTGACGGGCTTGTGGGAAGGCAAAAAGCTCAATAGCCCGAACGACGTCATACAAGCCAAAAACGGCGATTACTATTTCACCGATCCACCCTACGGCTTACCAGGTCGCGGGAAAGAGGAACCAGCAAAAGAATTAGCCTATCAAGGAGTGTACCGCATATCGAAAAAAGGCGAATTAAGCTTGCAATACGACAAGATGGCCCGACCAAATGGCCTGGCGATGAACCTTGACGAAAGCATTTTGTATGTGGGCTCATCTGAACCCAAAGAATCGCACATTCTAGCTTTTCCTGTTGATAAAAAAGGGAACCTAGGCGAACCATCCGTGTTCTTTGATGCAGCCGAACTAGCGAAGCAAGGAATCCGTGGTGGCTATGATGGGATGAAATTGGATAAGCAAGGCAACATCTGGACAACAGGACCTGGTGGAATCTTAATCATTAGCCCAGCTGGCAAATTACTCGGACGTATAGAGACGGGGAATCCGAACTCGAATGTGAATTTTGGGGAAGATGGTTCTAGTTTGTTTATTACCTCGAAGATGAATTTGTTGAGGGTGAAGACGAAGACGAAAGGTCTCAAATAAGCGCATTTAAAAAGGCCTCGATCGCAAAATCGAGGCCTTTCTTTTTTTATAACTTTCTGATCTTAATATTTCTGAACCAAACTTGGTTTCCGTGATCTTGCAATGCAATATGGCCTTGCATCACCTTTCCAAAATCAGGCATATTTTTGAATTTTGAACCAGCGATTAAATCTTTCCAGCTTTGATCATCTGTGCGTGTCTCCACTACTTTGGAACCGTTTAAATACAATTGCAATAAGCCCTTGTTATTGACAATGCGGGCTGTGTTCCACTCGCCTACCGGCTTAGTAACGTTAACTGACGATTTGATTAAATCATATAAATCACCGGAATTGTGTTTGATAATTTTCCCATCTGGGTGACCTTCATCATGTAATACTTGCATTTCAGGACCCGTCACATAGGTCGCGTAATATTTCTTCGGATCATCCGTCACATTGAAAATAATACCCGAGTTTCCATTTACAGAAATTTTCCAATCTACGGAGAAATCGTAATTTTCAAAGGATTCATTTGTCACTAAATCGCCACCGTCTTTTTTCGCTGCGTCGAAACCAATCACGCCGTCTTCTATCGTCCAAGAAGATCCTACTTTATCTCCTTTTCCGTAGCTGTGCCAGCCTGTGAAGGTTTTTCCATCGAATAATAATTGAGTGCCATTTTTCTTTTCTGCCTTCGTTAACTGGTTCAATCCTTGACCAAAAGACACAAATGCGAAGCAGACCGCCGCGCAGGTTAAAACGATTTTGTTCATATTATATAGGTTTATGATTTTTACAATACTACTAAAAGTCTGTAACAATTGTATCTGCTGCGGGCAATTTTAGCTTTAAATCTTCGTAAATTGCAGGCTGATATAAAAATCCATGAAGACCAAAGTAGCCCCAAAGCCCTCCATCAACATCATTACGCTCGGTTGTTCGAAGAATCTTGTTGATTCAGAAGTACTCTATACCCAATTAAAAGGGAATGGTTTGGAGGTGACGCATGAGGCGAAAAAGGACAAGGCGAACATCGTCGTGATCAATACCTGCGGCTTCATTGATAATGCAAAACAAGAGTCCATCGACACCATTTTGCGCTACGCAGACGCAAAAGAGGCGGGCAAAATCGATAAATTATATGTTACGGGATGCCTTTCTCATCGCTACAAAGATGATTTAGAAAGAGAAATTCCGATGGTAGACTCGTTCTTTGGGACGAATGAGTTACCTCGTTTATTGAAAGCATTAAAGGCTGATTACAAGCACGAACTAGTAGGCGAGCGTCTATTGACAACGCCTGCACACTATGCCTATTTGAAGATTGCAGAGGGTTGCGATCGTCCTTGTAGTTTTTGCGCGATTCCCTTGATGCGGGGAAAACACGTTTCTACTCCGATGGAGGAATTAGTGAAAGAAGCTAATTCTTTAGCCAAAAAAGGCACAAAAGAACTCATCCTAATCGCCCAAGACCTTACTTTTTACGGTTTAGACTTGAAAGGCGAAGGCAAATCTGGCCGCAAATTAAAAGAACTTTTAGAGCGCTTATCCGATGTCAACGGCATCGAATGGATCCGCTTGCAATACGCGTACCCAGCTGGTTTCCCATTGGATATTTTGGAGACGATGGCTGAACGTGACAATATCTGTAAATACCTGGATATGCCACTCCAAAGTGGCTCTGATGCCATGTTAAAGCACATGCGCCGTGGAATTACGCGAGAGAAAACGGAGGAATTGATCCATACCATTCGTGAGAAAGTACCAGGAATCGCCTTGCGAACGACTTTAATTTCAGGTTATCCAGGCGAAACGGAAGAAGACTTCGAGGAGACCTATTCCTTCGTGGAGCGAATGCGTTTCGACCGTTTAGGAATTTTCAATTATAGCCACGAGGAAAATACGCATGCATACCTAGTGAACGATGATGTGCCGGAGGACGTGAAGCAATTCCGCTCAGATGAGATAATGGCCTTGCAACAAGGTATTTCAGAAGAGTTAAATCAAGCAAAAGTAGGCCAAACCTTGAAAGTAATGGTAGACCGCAAAGAAAGTGGTTACTTTGTGGGACGTACGGAATTTGATTCTCCAGAGGTAGATAATGAAGTCTTGATTCCAGCGGAGCAATACGCTCGCTTGGGCGATTTCGTGAACGTGAAGATTAATAAAGCCGAAGAGTTCGACTTGTACGGCGACATTATAGCCTAAACGAACTGAGACGCATCTCGCGTAGATCAAAGGTCATCAATCCTTGTTGTGCAGGCGATTCGAAGCCGGCAAGGTAGAAGATGGCTTCTTTGGCCTGAAACAATCCAATAATTCCTGGCAACACCCCTAACACCCCTACTTCATCGCAGGAAGGAATTTCTTGTGGACTAGGTTCCACCGGAAACAAGGAACGATACGAGGGGCCTGCCGGATGAAATACGGCGAACTGACCCTCCCATGCATGAATAGCCCCATAAACGAAAGGCTTGTTCAGCCCCACGCAACTGTCATTAATCAAATACCGGGTGCTAAAATTATCCGTACAATCGAGAATCAAATCGTGTTGCCCTATGTACAGCGCTGCATTATTTGCTGTTAAATTCTCGGCGATTCCCTGAATGGCAATGCTTGGATTCAAGGCTTGCAAAGCCTCCGCTGATTTCAAGGCTTTCGAGGCACCTACGTCTTCCGTTTTATACAACACCTGACGCGCTAAGTTAGATAACTCAATTACGTCCGCATCTAGAATCGTGATGAATCCCACACCGGCAGCAGCCAGAAATGGTAAGGCGCCACAACCCAAACCACCTGCACCCACGACAAGAATCTTCGATTCTTTTAGGCGCATCTGTTGCTGCTTCCGCCATTCCGGCAGATTCAGCTGTTTACGGTACCGTTCAAATTCTAAATCGCTAAGCATGGATTACAAATAAAAAAAGCCCTCTTGAAAAATCAAGAAGGCTAATTTCGATAAATATTTTGAAAACTAAACGCTTAATGTACCCTTACGAGCTGCAGCGATTAACGTTTTTTCAAATCCGTTTTTGTTGATTGTGCGAATTGCTTTCGCAGAAACTTTCATACGAACCCAAACACCTTCTGACTCTAAGAAGAATTTCTTAGTTTGTAAGTTCGGGTAGAACTTACGCTTAGTCTTGTTATTAGCGTGAGAAACGTTGTTTCCTACTTGAGTTTTGCGTCCTGTAATTTGACAAACCTTTGCCATCGTATCTATTATTTAAAATTGTTCTTTCCTAAAGGGATTGCAAAATTAGAAAATATTTTGAAATAACCCAAACCTCCATCGAAAATTTATAAAATGGCAGACAATGTGTATCTTTGAGTATGGCTAAGCGTAATTCGAAGGCACCCCTAAAGAAAAAAATCATCTCTTCCCTGATCTGGTTAGGAACGTTGCCATTGTGCCTTTACACACTTTTGACCTACCTTTTAAGCTATTCTCTCATCGTAGAACACTGGTTTGCTGGCTTTATCATGATGACGATGCCCTATGCCCAGTTGCTGTGCCTTATCTCCTTGATTTATTGGGTTTTTCAGCGAGCGAAGCGAGCGCTTTTGCCCTTGATCGTCCTAGCGCTGGGTTATGGATTTATAGGAAGACACATTAGCTTTAATCAGCCTGTGGCGACTTTAGAGAAACCGCTGACGGTGATGAGCTATAATGTTTTTGGTATGTATTCAAATGAGTACGAGGCCAAAAAAGAACAATTAGAGGACCTCAAAAAATTCATACGCGATTACGACGCAGACATTAAATGTTTCCAAGAATTCTATTCGCATTCAGACCGCAAGGCCTACCATACGGTCTCTTTCTTGAAGGAAAAATACCCGCATTACGCCTTTATTCCACTGAAAAAGCAATTATTTGATTCCCACGAGAAAATGGGTTTGGTGGTATTTTCGAAATACCCCATCATCCACGAAGAGGGCGAACAATTTGAAAATTCAGCGAACGGATATCTGTTAACTGATATTGTGAAGGATCAAGACACGATTCGGGTGATCAACTTACAGCTATGGTCGATGGGGATTCGAGTGAATAAGATGACCTCGAAGATTCGTTTACAAGATTATACAGATGCTAAAAAAGAAGGCCGTGGCATCATCTCCTCCCTTCGCAAGGGCTTTATTGAGCACAAAAAGGAGATGGACAAAATCAATCGCCTCATCCAAAAAAGCCCCTATCCCATCTTAGTCGTAGGTGATTTAAACGAAACTCCTTCAGGCTGGGCCTATGGAACGATTCGGGAACGCTTGAAAAATTCCTTCGAGGAAGCGGGCTCTGGTTTTGGTTTTACCCTTAATCGAAGTCCTTATTTAGTGCGCATCGATGACCAATTCTTCTCAGAGGAGTGGAAAGCGATCAATTTCCAAACCCTGCGCAACATCAAATACTCCGACCACTTCCCTACCGTGGGCCAATACATCTTGCATGGAAAATAAGCTCTGGAAGGTTTTAGGTACCGGCTTCGGGATCGCTGTCACACTAGGCGGCACCGTGGGAACCGGCATC
>JAGWUO010000107.1 GCA_028868395.1 Cytophagales bacterium
CCGCGGGTTAATCTCAATCGCTATAATTTCATCTGTTTCCGGATTCAACGAGAACTGAACATTACATCCACCCGCAAATTGACCGATGGCATTCATCATCTTGATGGCCATATCACGCATACGTTGGTAGATCGTATCTGGAAGCGTCATCGCTGGCGCAACCGTAATCGAATCACCGGTGTGAATACCCATCGGATCGAAGTTTTCGATCGAACAGATAATGATTACATTCCCTAAATTATCGCGTAATAGTTCTAATTCGTATTCTTGCCAACCCATGATGGATTGCTCCACTAACACTTCGTGCGTAGGAGAAGCATGCAAACCTTTGTTCAAGGCTGCATCAAAATCTTTAGGATCGTGCACGAAACCTCCACCCGTTCCTCCTAAGGTAAACGATGGGCGAATAACCAACGGGAATCCCGTTTCTTGTGCAATCTCTTTTCCTTCTAGGAACGAACGAGCCGTACGTCCTTTACAAACACCCACTCCGATTTCTAACATCTTTAAACGGAATTTCTCGCGATCTTCCGTCGTTTCGATAGCTTTGATATCCACCCCGATAATACGCACACCGTATTTGGCCCAAATCCCAGCTGCATCACAATCAATCGCTAAGTTCAAGGCTGTTTGACCTCCCATGGTAGGCAAAACCGCATCAATTTTGTGATTTTCTAAAATGTGAATAATCGATGCTTTTTCTAATGGCTTCAAATACACGTGATCCGCATTCATCGGATCGGTCATAATCGTCGCCGGATTCGAGTTAATCAAGATCACCTCGATGCCCTCTTCCCGTAAGGAACGAGCGGCTTGGGAACCAGAGTAATCGAATTCACAAGCTTGACCGATCACAATAGGACCAGAACCAATAATTAGGACGGATTTAATCGAGGAATCTTTAGGCACAGGTGGTATAAATTAAATTCTGAAAGGATATGTGTTTTTTGGCATGCTTGGGTAAGCTCCAAAATTGTGCAAAGTTAGCGTTTTAAGGTCGATTTGCAAAATAAAAAATAGACTTTCGTGAAGGTTCGGCAGAACCCAAAAATTCCCTTATTTTTGACAACAAATTGTAAAAATCGTGATAAAAATACTCGTAGCTTTTGATGAAAACCGGGTCATTGGAAAAAACAATGAACTGATTTGGCATTTGCCGGCAGATCTGAAAAGATTCAAGGCCTTAACCACGGGTCACGTGATTATCATGGGGCGCAAAACCTATGATTCCATTGGAAAGCCCCTCCCTAACAGAACAACGATCGTTATTTCGCGCACGCCAGGATTGCAAATCGAGGGTGTGATTTGCACGACTTCCATCGAAGAAGCCATTTTAAAGGCAAAATCGCTTAGCCGGGAAGATATTTTCATCGTGGGTGGTGCGGAGATATATGCCTTATCCTTAGCGGTGGCGGATCAAATTTTAGTCACTCAATTACACGATATTTTCGAGGGTGATGCCTTTTTTCCTGAAATTCCGGCAGATCAGTGGACTGTCACCGAAAAAGAACGCGGAGTGACGGATGAAAAAAATGCCTACCAATACAGCTACCTAACTTACAGCAGAAAATGATTCACAAAATCGATTTGAGCGCGGAGGCAATTTCGATCGACCCCTACTACCAATTTTTGCAGGATCCAGTGGCGGGCGGCATTTGTCTGTTTATAGGTACGATCAGAAATAAAAATCAAGGTAAAGACGTCAAAGCTTTGACGATGGAGGCCTACCCTCCCATGGCCTTGAAGCAAATCGAATTATTGTGTGATCAAGCGGCCGAAAAGTGGCCCATTAAGCGAATAGCTTTGGTTCATAGAACGGGTCCTTTGGAAATCGGAGACATTGCCGTATTGATTGGGGTAACTTCCGTTCACCGAGCTGAAGCTTTCAAAGCCTGTGAATGGTTGATTGATACCTTGAAACAAGAAGTGCCTATTTGGAAAAATGAATTCTACGAGGACGGCTCATCGTGGCTAGTTCCCCATCCCTGAGACCATCAGGCTGCAGCCGCGCATTTCGGAATTATCGAAGCGGCCTAATACCTTAAATCGAATGCCATCGTCTTCTAAAGAACCTAAATCCCTCGTTTCGATAAAGGAACAGGAATCGATGTTCCCCAAATCCGCCACTTTAATCCCTCCCGTTTTATGGGGCAGTGTCACTAAAGCAAACGGATCGCCCACCTCCCGCAAACAAACGCGCATCGTATAGGCTGGAGTGAAAACACCCTGTGATTTCGCATAGCCCTGTGAAAACAACTCGGTCATCCCGTATTCTGAAGCAATCGAATCAAGTCCCATCTTCTCTTGTAAATAGGAGTGCACCTTATCGCGGATCCACTCTTCGCGGCGACCTTTCATCCCACCCGTCTCCATCACAATCAAACGATCCTTATGTTCCTGCAAGAAAGACAAATCAATACCCGAATCCACTAAATCCAACAAACCAAAAGTCACACCCATCAGCCAAACTTTCTTATCCGTCGCTAAAGCTTTCCGCAAAGCTTGCACCAGCTCCTCGTACTGATTCAAATAAAAACCAGACAACTCTGACCCCGACGCTTTGATGAAATGATCCATCATAAAGACAAGTGAGGATGTCGAGCGCTCTAAGTAGGAAGGTAATAAAGCGAAAATATGGTAATCACTCAATGGGCCATACTCCCGCTCAAAGGCGATTTTGGAAATTTCTTGGTAGAATCCAGGATCGCAAACGGGGTGTTTGGAGGGAATTTGACCCGTCGTTCCGGAACTTTCGAAGGAAAATAAAACGGGTTGAGACCCTGTTAATACTTGGTGATTTTTAAATAACTCAATGGGTAAAAAAGGAATCTGAGTCCAATGATCTATCTTCTCTGGCAAAATACCAGAAAGCTGAACATATTGCTGATAAAGCGGATTATGAGCATATTGAAAACGAAACACATCCAAAGCAAGCGTCTCAAATTCGCTTTCCTGCATATGCAAGACCCGATTTTTTAAACTCTCTCTTTCCTGTGCGATCGTTTGATCCATTTGATTTTTCCTGATGTAGCGCAAAATTAACGCAAATCATTAACTTTACTGTGGAAAATCGAATGAATCAATGCGGAAATTAATCGGAATTGTAGCGATCATATTAGTAGGTTTGGGTGCTTGTGTTCAAGAACCTAGCTTTAGCTCTACACCTGCGATTTCATTTAAGTCGATTCAAAAGATCACGAAGACGAGTAATGATGGTTTTGGAGGAACGACAAAAATCGATTCTGTCATAATGAGCATTAACTTTCAGGATGCCGAAGGAGATTTAGGTCTAACGGAGGCCCAATTAAAATCCGACATTAAATACAAAGATTTTCGCAATTTCGAAGTAGCTGTTCTCCTGCAAAAAAACGGGGTTTTTATTCCGATTACTTTTACCCCTGCCTTAGGCGGTTTGATGAATTTCAACTTCAAACCGAATCAAAAATCAGGACCCATTGAAGGCAGCATTGATTATTCTACGCAATTCGTGTATGCTTTTTATAAGGGTTATAGCCCGCAGTTTACGGCAAAAAATGACACCTTGAAATTCAAAATTTTCATCCGAGACAATGCTTTTCACCAAAGCAATACCGTAGAAACGGATCCTATTATCATTTTCAAGGACTAGAGCGATTTCAGCTTTTGGTAGATTCCAGGCTGCAGACGGTAGGTAAACATCCGTTGATCTCGCTCATCGAGTTGTACATCTAAAATTTCTTGATCAACAAATAGTAAACCTAGGGTTTTCGTGAAATTCTCTATCAACTTCGCTCTGAACTGTCGTTGCGATTCCGGAGAACTTTTATGTTTGCCAAAGAAGGCAATAATCTGATGTCCATTCACAAATCCTTGCTCGTAATTCAAAATCAAGAAGTCCAAGAACATCCGCTCATTGGCGCCTAACATAAATCGGATCGATTTCTTTAATTTATTCCGTTGATAACCACGGTAGAACTGAATCCCCAAAAGTAAAACAAGCAAAGAAACGATTGAGATGAATGCAACCGAAAATTTTTCATACCAAGGACTTTCATCCAATGATCCTATGTAGGAAGACTCGCGCAACACTTGACTAATGAGCAGATGGGAAAAAGCCATTTCATTATTCGTTTTCCGCTCAATCGGGCTCGCCCACAAGATACTATCTCCCTTCACATGCATATAGTTTTCAATTTCCTCGCCTCCATGGGAATTTAAATACAAGCGATGTGGATTTGTCCATTGATAGACTTTGAAATTATCTTCTATGTCAATAATAAGCATCGTATCGTAGGCATAATCTGCATTGGGTTTATCAGGAATAATGAAATAACGCCCCGTAAATAGATAGTGCTTCATTGCTTTGGTCATCAAAAATTCACGCACTTCTTGCAACTTGACCTCCCCAATTCGAGTAAACTTCTTGTTAAAGAAATCAAATTCATACATACCAAAATCTCGATTAAAGGCATTTTTCTGCTCCGTGTCATTTATGGTTACGGTACTCAACACATAGAATCGATCCTTTTTCACTGAATAACCAAATAATCCATCAAAAATTGACTCAGGAACATCTCCATCTGCCGCAATAGATAACCATTCTCGTCCGATAAAATCGTATTTGGTTAATATATTGGTGGTTCGATAAAACCCATAACCACCAAAAGAATACAATTCATCTCCCCTCATGAACATACTATTCTTGCAATTCGCACCGCGGTAAAATGTCTGATCTAAGCGCTTTAACGTCCAAGTGGATTTATTCAATTCATAGACCTGACCAGTACAATGAATTGTTAAGTAATAGGTATTGCCTTTATTTATTTGGAATTCATTCACCCCTTCCGATGTTGGATTTATATCCCTAAATTCAACATCAGTTGTCTGTAAGGTATCTAAAACCTTCCAACCATGATCTGGTCGAAAACGTGAAATTTCGTGCGTATTTAAATTTAGCCGCAAAAAACTAGAGGCATTTTCCTCTTGCCACTTAATAAACTGTGCCTTTACCGTAAAGCCGATTAGGAAGGTAAATAGAAGGAACAGACTCGCTTTTTTTAGCATAGAATTGTGGTTGCGTCCCCAAAAATAACTAATTTTGTAAATTAACAAGGTTATTTAGCATTCAACGCATGACATTACATAGAGAAGGACGGACCCTATTATTCACTTCATTAC
>JAGWUO010000108.1 GCA_028868395.1 Cytophagales bacterium
TTATACTTTTATTTCCGCTTTTGATTGGGTCAGCGTTGTTGATCTTCAAGCCAAAAAACGCGTTCGCTATTTCCCTGGCGGCATCCATCATTGAATTAGCGGCTACTGCCTTTGTTTTACAAGAAGCCAGCCTAAGTCCCGTTTCCTTCTCTGCTCCTTGGGTAGCAGAAGCAGGTTTATCCTTCTCGCTATATGTAGATGGAATCAGTGGGGTTTTAATCGGTCTATGTGCCTTGTTAGTTCCGTTCATCGTAGCGACGACGGCGAATACAGATCGCGCAAACAACTCCCAATTCCAGGGTTTGATGTTAGCGATGCAAACGGCTTTAATGGGAGCGTTCTTAGCGAAAGATGCGTTCTTGTTCTATTTCTTTTTTGAAGCGTCCTTATTACCGATCTATTTCTTAGCGGCAATTTATGGCGGTGAAAACAAGAATGCGATTACGTTTAAGTTCTTTGTATATACCTTATTTGGGTCTTTATTCTTCTTAATCGCCTTAGTGTATGTGTATTTACTTACACCAGGCGAGTTTCACTCAGCAGATATCGACGTATTATACCAAACAGCGAAAGGCTTAAGCGCTAGCCAGCAAGGCTATTTATTTGCGGCCTTTTTCTTGGCATTCGCCATTAAGATGCCTGTTTTCCCGTTCCATACTTGGCAACCTGATACCTATACCGTAGCTCCTGCTCAAGGAACGATGTTATTGTCGGGTATTATGTTAAAGATGGGTACGTACGGCGTGATTCGTTTGGTTTTACCTATGTTCCCTTTAGGCGTAGCGACCTGGGGTTTAACAGCATCGATCTTATCGGTGATTGGCATAATTTACGGTTCAATTATCGCTATTCAACAAAAAGACGCGAAACGCTTATTAGCTTATTCGTCTTTTGCGCACGTGGGCTTGATGTCTGCCGGTATTTTATCGGGCAGCATCGAAGGTATTCAAGGTGCCTTGTACCAAATGTTATCACACGGTATCAACATCATCGGTTTATTCTTCGTAATTGAAATCATTGAGCGCAGAACAAAATCAAGAGAAATCGCTCAGTTAGGAGGAATTACCCAATTCTCGTATCCTTTGACAGTCACTTTTGTGATATTGAGTTTAGGTTCGGTGGCATTACCATTAACGAATGGTTTCATTGGAGAATTCTTATTATTGAAAAGCGTATTCGACCAAAATCTAGTTCTAGGCATCATCGCCGGGATCACCATCATATTAGGTGCGGTGTATACGTTGCGTTTGATTCAGAAATCGATGTTCGGAAATGTGTCACGTATTACGGCTGATTTTGCAGATTTAACGTTTGCGGAGAAAGCGGTGTTAATTCCTTTGAGCGCCTTGGTTATTCTTGGCGGAATTTTCCCATCGACAGTTTTAGGTTTTAGTGAGCCAGCGGTTCAGCAATTAATCCAATGGTTCAAATAAAATAGTATTAAAAAGCATTATGACGGCTATCATTGCATTATCACTTCTAGGTATTTTAAATTTATTCTTGGGCTTTTGGCTTTCGAGAAAAACCATCCAAGCTGCAACGCTTTTGTTCTTAGCGGGCAGTATGGCTTTAACGGCTATGGATTGGAACCACGAAATGTTATGGTATGGACACATGTTCCACACCACCAATACCTCCATCAGCTTCAGCTTAATCATTCAATTAGCGGCCTTTATGGTGGTTAGCTTTTCCAAAGGCTTTGGCATCGACGAAGAACACACGCATCCAGCAGAATACTACGCGATTCTCTTATTCTCTGTTGTAGGGGCTATATTAATGGTTTCATTCGACCACTTGATTATGTTCTTTGTGGGCCTAGAAATCCTATCCGTAGCGATGTATGTGTTAACGGGATCAGACAAGCGTAATTTGCGTTCAAACGAGGCTGCCTTGAAGTACTTCTTGATGGGTTCCTTCGCTACAGGTATTTTGCTCTTCGGAATCACCTTAGTGTACGGCGCAACACGTTCATTTTACCTTACTAACATTGCGGTAGCCATCGCGAATACACCACCAGAATCTACTCCGGTATTCTTATCGATTGGTGTATTAATGATCTTAGTAGGTTTCTTATTTAAAATTTCTGCGGCTCCTTTCCACTTCTGGACACCAGACGTGTATGAAGGTGCGCCTACGATCTTCACGATGTTTATGTCGACGGTGGTGAAGGCGGCGAGTTTTGCCGCTTTGTTCCAAGTGCTTTCAGGACCTTTTGGCACGATGTACGGAACATGGGTATATCCGATTTATTATGTTAGCATGTTAACGCTTTTAATCGGAAACATTACGGCCGCTTACCAACAATCGGCTAAACGTATGTTAGCTTATTCGAGTATTTCTCACGCGGGTTATATGTTGTTAACGGTGAGTGCGAATCAAGCAAGTACGCAGTCTACTATCTTGTATTATTCCTTATCGTATACGTTAGCAACCATCGTAGCTTTTGGGGTAGTGATGTTAGTGGCAGAGTACCAAACAGGACGCACCGAGAAACCGGAGAACTTCAGTTCGTTCGAAGGTTTAGCGAAGCAGAATCCGGGTTTAGCTTTTTGCTTTACAATCGCCCTCTTGTCTTTAGCAGGGATACCGTTGACGGCTGGTTTTTGGGGTAAATTCTTCGTCTTCTCTGATATCTTTAATCGCCACGTTTACTACCCAGTAATCTTAGCGATTGTCATGTCAGCAGTGGGTGTATATTATTACTTCAAAGGGATCATCGCAATCTACTTCAAAGAAGGAGATATCGAGCGCATTGAATTACCAGGATTAGTAAAGTTCGCGATGTGGGCTTGCACCCTAGGTACCTTGTTATTAGGCCTGTATCCAAGCATCGTTAAAAACCTCTTTTAATCCTGGCCTTTGAGCGACAAGAAAGCCCCCCTCTTTAATCAGAAAGACTTATTCGCCTACTTCGTTGTGGCTGGATTAGGGGCTTGTGTTCAACTGCTTGCAGGAGGATTAATTAAGGATTGGTTTCGCGTCTCTTATGAGGATTCCATTCTTCCAGCCTATTTTATTGCGCTTGTAGTCGGGTTTTTCTTGACCAAATTATTTGCCTTCAACGCGCGCCAAAGCAAACAGACTAGACGCGAAATGTTCAAGTATGTCCTAGTAGCCAGCTTTTCTGGAATCATAACCTGGCTATTTAGTACCATTCCTTACGAATTCATTCACGCGCATCATCCGGATATCTTTTTTACCATTCCTTATTCGGTTAAAAAACTAAATATCACACAGATAGCGACAACCCTTCACGGTATGGGCTATAGTTTTGTCTCCAATTACATCTTGCACAAGACCTTTACCTTCAAATCAAGCGGCTTTTACGATCGTTTCAAAGACCTAATAAAATAGGACTTATCTAATTTAGACCTTTTCTAAGGTTGCAATTCTTAAGAATTCCTAAGCCGATTAGGCACAATAGAGGCATATTTTGAGAAAATTTTATCCATTCCTTAAAAAAATCTTAAAAAATTATTTGCATTTATTTGTACTTATAAAATAATGCCGTAGATTTGTAGCTCAAACCTTAAACAAAATAAGAAATGAAAAAAGTATTCGCTCTAGCTTTCGTTGCTGCAATGGTAACTTTAGCATCTTGTGGTGAGAAGAAAGCAGAAGCTTCTGCTGACACTGTTGCTGTTGATTCTGCTGCTGCTGCTGCTCCAGCTGATTCTGCTGCTGCTGACACTGCTGCTGCTGACACTGCTGCTGCTAAATAATTTTAGCACAACGATCAGAAAAAAGTCCTTCGCATGCGAAGGACTTTTTTTATGTCTAAAAACGGATGAAGAATAAAAAGATTGATTCCTTTTTTGATCACTTCCCTCCCAAAGTGGCGGAATACTGCTTTCAACTTTGGCATGACTATTCCTTTGACTTTATTGTCAGTAAATCCCGCGATTCTAAATTAGGGGATTACCGTTACAGCCCTACAAAGGGCCATCAAGTCACGGTCAATCACAACCTGAATCCCTATGCCTTCCTGGTCACCTACATCCACGAAGTCGCTCACTTAACCACTTACCTAGCTCATAAGAACAAAGTCCTTCCTCACGGACAAGAATGGAAGACGGAATTCTATACTTTATTTGAACCCATTCTTGATGAAGACTTGCTACCCGCTGAATTAGTCAAGGTGCTCCGAGCTTATTTAAAGAATCCGGCGGCCTCCTCTAATGGCTACCAGCCCTTAGTAGACATACTCAAAAGCTTCGACGCAGAACCACCCGCGGGAACACCTCTCATCGAATTAGCCGAAGGCGCACACTTTGCCTTAAAAAACCTACGCTTCATCAAAGGGAAACTTCGCCGAACCCGTTACATTTGCAGAGAATTAAATTCAGGCAGAAACTACCTGGTGGCAAAGAATGCGTACGTCTTACCGATTGAGATTTCTTAGCATTTCCCTTTCCCTGCTTTTGGCGGCCTTTACAGGACGTGCCCAAAATTCTGTCCTAGCCAGTGGCCAATGGCTAAAAGTGGGAATCACCCAATCCGGCATTTACCAAATCACACCGTCTTGGCTTTCCTCATTAGGATTAAAAGCAAGTTCAATCGGTGTCTATGGACACGAAATAGGCGAATTACCCCAGGCAATCTCCGCTACTAGGCCCATCGATCTACAGCCTATTCCATTCTTGAAACAAGGGGATAAAATCTTGTTTTATGGCGAAAAATTTAACCACCACTACAGCGACACTACTTTCTATTTCATCCGCTTAGATGATCCGGCACCTAAAATCATGACTGACCTCCCGTCAGTCACGACTAGTTTTCCAGCCTTAGATTTTGGCTATAGTCGATTCCACTATGAGCCAGAAACCTATAATCTGTTGCAATCTGGTCGGGAATGGTTAGGCGATGGATTTTTTGGTAATGTCAATCGAACCATTCAATATCCACTAACAGACTACAAAACAGGGATTCCAAGCCTACTGTCGGGGAGATTAGCCTCCTCCTCTGTCGCTCCAGGCACGTTTACGTTCAGTATTCCAGGGAATCCGATTGCCCCCATTACTTTCCCTGCGACAACGGGCGGTCGCTATGATCAAAAAGCTTTTTTGCAGACCTTCTCTGCCTCTGTGAATCCAGAGATTAAGGACCAAAGTTGGACTTGGAATTTAGCGTATAGCAATACCACAGGTTCCGGCTA
>JAGWUO010000109.1 GCA_028868395.1 Cytophagales bacterium
CAGGTTTGAGTTTATTAGATCAAACAGATGAAATGTTTAATCAGAATTACTCCACCGGCTTGCAGATTAATTCGGGCTGGGGAATTCGCCTAGCGAAAGAGGACAAGTTCTATGTGAGTATTTCACAACCGAGGATGCTTTGGAATGATTTTGGCCTCCAAAACGGAAAATACAAAGACGCCTCCTTCTATTATGGGATGATAGGTAAGAAACAGGTTTTAAGTAAAGCCGTAAGTATCCATACGAATGCCATTGTAAGGGCTGCGGCCGATTTGCCTTTGAGTTATGATGTGAACCTCACGGGATCCTTTTACGAGTTACTAGATGTGGGTTTTGGTTACCGAAACGACAACGCGATTGGCGTTAACTTAGGTGTTCAATTTAGTCCAACCGTTTATTTAGGTTACCAATACGAGATGCCAACGAATACCATCTCTAGAATTACCAATCAGACGCACGAATTCGTGTTAAAGTTCCAGTTTGAGCGCGGTAATTAACGCGCTTCTAACTCAGAGAACAAGTTCAATCCTGCACCTGCTGCTAAGTAAAGTACTTCCGCTAAGCCTACTTGCGTGTACAATCCATCTACATCCGAATTTCCAAAAAACTGAAAGTCCGCCAAGATTAATCCAAGGCAAAGTAAGAAATTACAGATCACAAAAAGTTTAATAGGACCCGTCACCTTTTCCACTTTGAATGCTTTCAAATAACCTTCTGTTGCGTAAAAAAAGAAGGGTAACACGAGTAAAGATTTGATGTTTTTCATATTGTTATCGTTTTGTTGATACAAAGTTTGATTTATAGTCCGCCAAAAGTTGGCGTACTACTAAGAATTTACTAGATTCGAACATGAACACAACTGATCGACTCAAAGAGCTAAATAATTTATTTCTTCGAAAGACCTTCCCGATGCGATCAGCAACGGTGAGTGCCTATTTCACGGAACATTTTGACCAAATCAGCTACAGCGATCGCAGTTTCAGCCGCGACCTCAAAGCATTGAAAGAAAAACTGGCGGAACGTTACCCTAGCCTGGAAGAGGCGGAAGGCGATTTAATCCGCTATTCGAAATCAGAAAACTGCTTTTATTATGTTCGAGATGACATCAGCGCCTTCCCATCCTTCTCTGAAAAGGAATTAGACCAAATTGCTTCCATCATCGATTTTAACAAACATTTATTTACGGGTGGAAATGGGAGTGGTATTGTGAACAAGTTGCGGGCAATCTCTTTGGAAAATAACCTCTTAAAACACGAAGACCTAGCGAACTGGCCGGCCATCGAATTAATCAACGAGGGAGATCGCTCCGGCTCCGAACACGTTAAATTCTTAGTTGATGCCATTTCTGGAAAGAAGTGCATCGAAATTTCACACAAAGGATTAGCAGCCACATCGAAAATAAAAACCGTTACCGGACTGCCCTTGTTGATCAAGGAATACAATAATGGTTGGTATACTGGCTGGTATTTGTTATTTCAAGAGGTTTCGGACTCACAAACACGCATTTCACTAGACAAACTTCGGCTCTTTGCATTAGATCGAATCGAAACCCTTCGATTAAGTCAGACGATCTATAAAACGCGGATTCATCCGGAATTTCAACCAAGCGATTTTTTCAAAAACAGCTTGGGTTTATTCAGGGGGGCAAGCGCCGCTGAGCGCATCCTCATTCAAGTAGGCGAAGATTCCTGGATCAAAGAGTACATTACTAAATACCCCATTCACGCTTCCCAAAAATCGATTGATACCCTACATTTCGAATTGTCTTTAGAGATTAACGAGGAACTTGAAAATTTTCTATTACGCTATTCCACTGAAATTCAAGTAATTGAACCTCTCATTTTGCGCGAAATGGTTCGTAAAAAATTAGAGACTGCCCTTTCTCATTATCAATAAACTTATAATCTGATAGGGCGGTGTTTGATAACCGAGAAATAGACCTACCTTCGCTTATTACAAAATCAATTAGTGGTTTGGTGTGCATCAAGATGAAAGAACTTTTCTTTCATCTTTTTTTTAACTTAGGTTTTCTAAACCTATAAAAAGATGCAAAGACGTGATTTTATCCAGAGCTCCCTATTAGCAGGTGGTCTCAGCGGAATTCCTTCATCGCAAGCCATTCCCGCTAAACCCAGTTTACAACCTTCCATTAAATTAAGTGTTTCCAGCTATTCTTATTGGCATTTTAAAGGGGATAAATTCCCGATTGAAAAGGTAATTGATGATGCAGCCTCCCTTGGATTAGAGGGAATAGACGTATTACATCGTCAAATGGAAAGCGAAGACAACGCATATCTCCAAAAACTTAAAAAGCATGCTTTCGTTAATGGAATCGCTATGACTTGTCTTTCGATTCACCAAGGTTTCGTAACTCCGGATAAGGAGGAATTGAAAAAACACGTGGATCATACAAATAACTGCATCGAGCTTGCCTATAAAATGGGAATTCCTTGCCTTCGGTTAAATACGGGGAGGTGGAATACGATCAAATCCTTTGACGATCTAATGAAAAATAGGGGAATTGAGCCCATTTTATCTGGATACACGGAAGATGATGGCTATAAATGGTGTGTGGATGGTATTCAGCAATGTCTAAAAAAAGCGGAGGAATGTGGCGTTTTATTAGCCTTAGAAAATCACTGGGGTTTAGGCTCCACCCCAGAAGGGATGATCCGAATTCAAGACACGGTGAATTCCCCGTGGTTAGGCTTATTGATGGACACAGGGAACTTCTTGGAGGATCCGTATGATAAATTGAAGATGATTGCTCCACGAGCGAGCTTCGTACAGGCTAAGACTTATTATGGCGGTGGCGAATGGTATTCTTTGGAATTAGACTATGACAAAATTGTCAAAATCTTAAAGGACGTAAATTACCACGGCTACATTTCCATTGAGTTTGAAGGAAAGGAGGAGGCCAAATCAGGGGTTCGCAAAAGTGTCGAATTACTACGTAAGGCGTTAGCTAAGTAGATTAGCTAAGTCTTTGGCTTTTAATAAAAAACCTATTTTACAACTATGAATCAACACCATAATTCGCGCCGCGACTTCCTGAAGAATGCCGGCCTACTCGGAGCTGCTGCAGCTTTTCCTAATATACTATCGAAATTACCTGGCGAAAAAGTCAATTTAGCGTGTATCGGTATCGGTAACCAAGGTGGCTTAGATGTGATGTCTTTGTACAACACGGGACTTGCAAATATTGTAGCTCTTTGTGATGTCGATATGGGCGCTCCGCAGACTTTAAAAGTTTTAGAAAAATTCCCAGATGTTCCTCGCTTCCAAGATTTCCGTCAAATGTTTGACAAAATGGGATCTCAAATTGAGGCCGTGTCTATCGGAGTTCCAGATCATTCTCACTTCCCTATCACGATGATGGCATTGGGTCTTGGCAAACACGTGTTTGTGGAGAAACCGATGGCACGGACGTTCAATGAAATTGAGTTAATGATGGCGGCGGCACGTAAGCACCCGAAAGTAGTCACTCAAATGGGTAACCAAGGTCACTCAGAAGGAAATTACTTCCAGTTTAAAGCTTGGAAAGAAGCTGGCATCATCAAAGACGTAACTTCAATGACTGCCCATATGAATTCGCCACGTCGTTGGCACAGCTGGGATCCTAAGATTACGAAGTTCCCGGCAGCTGAACCTATTCCATCTACCTTGGATTGGGATATTTGGCAAGGTGTGGTTTCTCCTCATGACTACCAAAAGGACTTTGTGAACGGACAATGGCGCTGCTGGTTTGACTATGGTTTAGGTGCTTTAGGCGACTGGGGTGCTCATATCATGGATACGGCACATGAGTTTTTAGACTTAGGCTTGCCTACAGAGATCAATATGCTCAGGGCTGATGGACACAACAATTTCTTCTACCCGATGTCCTCCACCATTCAATTTAAATTCCCAGAGCGCAAGAATATGCCAGCGATGGATATCACTTGGTATGACGGCGTGAATAACATTCCACCGGTTCCTGCAAATTATGGAACGAACGAATTAGATCCGAACATCCCACCGGCAGGCAATGGTAAAATCCAACCAGCTAAATTAAATCCAGGCAAGATTATCTACAGCAAGGATTTAACGTTCAAAGGTGGATCGCACGGAAGTACGCTTTCGATTTTAGGTGATGCGGGTAAAGATTTGAAATTGCCAGAAGTTCAGGCAAGTCCTTCAAACCACTATGCAAACTTCTTAAAGGCATGTATGGGCCAAGAAAAGACACGTTCTCCGTTCGAAATTGCGGGTCCATTGAGCCAAGTGTTCTCACTGGGTGTTATGGCACAAAAACTAAACACAAAGCTTCAATTCGATCGCAAGACGAAACAAATTACCAACAACTCCCTAGCGAATTCTCTTTTAGTAGGAGCGCCACCAAGAAAAGGTTGGGAGCAATATTATAAAATCTAACAATTTAATAAATTGACTTTTGAATTAAACCCCGAAGCTGTATTTACAAAAATGCAAAGCTTTCGGGGTTTATGATTTAATAGATTATGTTTAACTTGTAGCTGATTATTTTTAGGTTTTGGCAATACTAGCACCACTATTCGGCATTTTTACCTCGTTTATTCTTTTGTACTATCTCAGTTCATTGAATAGATCCAACACGTTTTTAGCCTTGTTTTTCTTGTGCTGCAATGCGGTGCTGATGGTGTATTTTGGATTACACTATAGTAAAATAGAGTTTTGGGAGGGTATCTGTTTCGTTCATTTCCTACCTCTTTCATTTCTACTAGGTCCTTCTTTGTTTTTTTATGTCAAACATACCGTATCGGAGAACAAACGCCTTAACGTTTATGACCTAATACATTTAATCCCAGCAGTTTTCACTTTTTTCGCAACTCTGCCTTTTACTACTTTACCTTTAGCCACTAAAACAGCAATAGCCCACGAGATTGTGAATATCACGGAGGATTACAATTTAAACTTCCAGTGGGTCACTTTTGAGCAGATACTAGAAGGCCGTTCCATTCATTTGATGCTTTATTGCATTGCCTCGATTATCTATTTTCTTTGGAATAAAAATCACCTACTAAAGAAGTATGGTTCATTGCCATCGAATCACCGCTTAATTCAAAAGTGGATTTTCTCCTTAATC
>JAGWUO010000110.1 GCA_028868395.1 Cytophagales bacterium
CCATTGACCATCACGGAAGAGGAAATAAAAATAGCCTGCAACATTTTGTTACAGGCTATGAATAAAGTCTATTCGCTTAAATAATTAAGCGTGCTTTAATAAAGTTTCAGCTAAAACTGATTTAGGAATATTTCCACCCACTAAACGTTCTACCATTTCACCCTTTTTAAATACCATTAAAGTAGGGATCGAGCGAATGCCTAAAGAAGCAGGAACCGCTGAATTTTGATCTACATTCATTTTTGCTACGATCGCTTGACCTTCCACATCTCCCGCTAATTCTTCCACGATTGGTCCGATCATTTTACAAGGGCCACACCACTCTGCCCAAAAATCTACTAAAACTGGTGTATCAGTGCCGATTAACTCCTGAAAATTAGCATCTGTTGCCTCTACGTATTTTCCCATTGTTTGATATATTTTATAAAATTCAAAATTAAAACAAAACCGGCAGAACAATTAGTTCCCCGATAAAAAAATTATATAATTAATTTAAACTTCACATTTTCAAGCTCTTCCAATTCTGAAATAAAGCTTTTTGTGATCGAAACCTGCATTTTACGCGATAAAAAATCCATTCCGATTTTCTCCTGTTCGTCATACACTTCAATCGTCAATTTTTTATCCCCTTTATTCCGTTCCAAGGTCTCCTGCAATAAATCCAATAAGGCTGGTTGAAAACGATTTAGATCTAATCTCAACCGAATCTCCTTAGAGCGATCGCTCAAAACTTCAGAAAGTAACTCAATCGACTGAATTTTGAAGACCATTTGGTCCATATGCCGATTCTTTAATTGATATGACCCATTAATAAACAATAAGCGATCAAGTGCAATAAAGCGTTCAAACTGAATATAATCTTTCGAGAACAAGGCGAATTCATAATTACCCGCATAATCCTCTATGGTGAAAATCATAAACTGATTTCCGTTCGCTGAAGTTCTAACATTGACTTTCGTAACGATTCCAGCAAAAGACTGCGCCACATTAGGACGAGACTCTAATTGACCCGTATTCGAATTACAGAAGTTCGCGATTTCGGTTTTGTATTCGTCCAAAGGATGGCCAGAAATATAGACGCCCACTACCTCTTTCTCATTCTTCAATTGTTCCATCACAGACCAAGGTTCTGAAGTAGGGATACGAGGTTTAGCGATGTCATTTCCAGTTCCGGCACCTAATTCACCAAAAAGAGACGCCGTAGCTTCTGCCTTTAATTCAGCCATACGAGACGAATAACGAACTATTTTTTCAATGAAATTCGTGTTATCCTGAGGATCTATGGCAAAATAGTGGGAACGCGCCACTTCTGGGAAACAGTCAAATGCACCCGCCAAAGCCAGCGATTCTAAACTCTTCTTATTGACCTGACGCACGTTAATACGAGAAACGAAATCAAAAATATCCGCGTATTCGCCATTTTTCTGACGCTCTTCCACGATCGCATCGACCGCTGCATCACCCACACCTTTGATAGCCCCAAGACCGAATCGTATTTGGCCTTTCTTATTCACCGCAAAGGAACGAGAAGATTCATTTACATCTGGTACTAATAAACTTAGGCCCATCCGCTTACACTCATCCATGAAGAACGTAATCTTCTCAATGTTTCCAAGCGAATTCGAAAGTACTGCCGCCATAAACTCTGACGGATAATTTGCTTTCAGGTAACCCGTTTGATAAGCCACTAAGCCATAGCAAGTGGAGTGGGATTTATTAAAGGCATATTGAGCAAAGGCTTCCCAGTCCGTCCAAATTTTATCCAATTTGTCTGCCGGATGATTATTCGCCGCGCCGCCTTCCATAAACTTGCCCTTCATCTTATCGATGGTGGCTTTGTCCTTTTTACCCATGGCCTTACGAAGTACGTCGGCGTCACCCTTCGTGAAATTCGCCAGCTTCTGGGAAAGAAGCATTACCTGCTCTTGGTACACCGTAATTCCGTAGGTATCGCTCAAATACTCCTCCATTTCTGGCAAATCGTATTCAATCTTCTCGCGACCGTGTTTACGAGCAATGTAATTCGGAATATAGACCATCGGACCTGGACGGAACAAAGCGTTCATCGCAATCAAATCCGAGAATTGATCGGGCTTCAGATCACGTAAGTGTTTCTGCATCCCTGGGGATTCGAATTGGAAGGTACCGTTCGTTTCAGCTCTTTGGTATAATTCGTAGGTTGTTTTATCGTCCAAAGGTAGATCATCCAAGATGATCGTCTCATTGTGGTTCTGCTTGATCAAGCGAACGGCCTCTTTCAAGATGGAGAGGGTTTTTAATCCCAAAAAGTCCATCTTAATCACCCCCGCGTTTTCAATCACCGAACCGTCGTATTGTGTAATTAAGAGACTCACGTCTTTCGATGTGGCTACCGGCAAAATATCCGTTAAATCGGAGGGAGCAATGATAATACCCGCCGCGTGAATACCCGTTCCCCGAACGGACCCTTCTAAAATCAACGCATTCTCAATAACGGTCGCTGGCAATCCACCGGATTCCTTGATGCGACGCAATTCCTTTACCTGCTCTAATTCTTCGGGATTAAGACCTTCCTTATCCGCTAAACTCTTATCGCCTGTCAAAGCCGCATTGAAAATACGGTCTAGTGTAATTTTCGGTTTCTCAGGAACCAGTTTCGCTAGGGCATTGGATTCCTGCAAAGGGAGGTCTAAAACGCGGGAAACGTCCTTAATGGACATTTTCGCGGCCATTGTACCATAGGTGGCAATATGCGCTACTTGGTTTTTACCATACTTGTCTACGACGTAGTCGATCACTTTTTGGCGGCCTTCATCATCAAAGTCCGTATCAATATCGGGCAATGACTTTCGATCAGGATTCAAGAAACGCTCAAAAAGGAGGTTATACTTTATTGGGTCAATGTTCGTAATTCCCAAACAATAGGCCACCACAGAACCCGCTGCAGATCCACGACCTGGACCTACATAAACACCTAAATCACGTCCCGCACTAATAAAATCGGCTACAATTAAGAAGTAACCCGCAAACCCCATAGTTCTGATCGTATGCAATTCAAAGCGCAAACGTTCTTCCACTACTTGGTCTATATCGACGTAGCGCTTTTTAGCGCCCTCCATCGTGATATGCTCCAAATAATCATCTTGACTTAAAAAAGTGGATGGAATTTGGAAATTAGGCAACATCACATCCTTTGTGAGCTTCAGTGTTTCAACTTTGCCTACAATCTCATTTGTATTATCGATGGCCTCAGGAACGTGTGACCAAAGTTTGGTCATCTCTTCCGTCGTTTTAAAATAGAATTGATCATTATAGAAAGCGAAACGCTTTCCTTTCATATCAAAATCGCCTTCTATATCCTTATAGGTAGGAGTGGACTGCTTCTCTCCGGTGTTAATACACAATAAAATATCGTGGGCATTAGCGTCTTTTTGATCCAAATAATGGCTATCATTCGATGCAATCACCTTCACATTGTATTTCTTCGCAAAACGCAATAGGACTTCATTCACGGTTTGTTGCTCCGGGATAAAGTGATTTTGCACTTCGATGTAATAATCTTCCCCAAACAGATCCAACCACCATTTAAATTCCTTTTCAGCCGCTTCTTCACCATCCCGTAAAATGGCCTGAGGCACTGAAGCCCCTAAACAACAAGTCGTTGCAATTAACCCTTTGTGGTATTTTAAAACGAGTTCCTTATCAATTCGAGGGTATTTAGAATACATACCCTCCATGAAGCCTAAAGAACATAATTTGACCAAATTTTGGTAACCCTCCGGGTTCTTCGCTAAGAATAATTGGTGGTAACGCTTATCCTTTAACTCTTTCGTAAAAACCTGCTTGTGGCGATCATTCACTAGATAAAACTCACAACCCACAATCGGTTTAACCCCTTGCTTTCCGGCTTCCGCCACAAATTGAAATACCCCAAACATATTTCCGTGATCGGTAATCGCTACCGCTGGCATATTATCCGCTTTCGCCTTTTTAAACATAGACGAAATCTTAGACGCACCATCTAATAGGGAAAACTGGGAATGATTGTGCAAATGCGAAAATTGCATAGGGTTTTATTCTTTTATAAATGGTTCTTTTTCAAAAAATACAGCATTCAAGAAGTCCAAAAAGGGCTTCAATACTTTAGCATCGCTTATTAGCTGTTTGGTAAATTCAGGTGAACTGACTTCATTATCGGAATATTTCTTCCAGAAAAACAATTGTTTCTTCTTCAGCAATTCAGCGTCGGGATGATCAGCCTCAAAACCTTTCGGAATGCGTACTAAACTTTCACCCACTTCCTCTCCAAAAACGGCCACAAATTCAGGATTTCGAATGATTTTACGTAATCCAGCGGCATTATAATCTACCTCTTGTCGAAAGGCCGCTAATTGTTCTGGAGTAGGAGAATACATGCCGCCACCCAGAAAAGAGGCACCATTCGGTTCGATATGCACATAGTAATCCATTAAACCGGATTTGCGTCCCCCTTCTGAAAAACTAGCCGAAAACCACGTTTTATACGGTTCCTTATTCTTAGAAAAGCGTACATCACGGTAAATGCGGTAGGAGCAATGCTTCAACAGAACCCCATCCATATTCTCAAAATCCGAAAACTCCGAAATCAACTCAGTCGTCCAAGCATCAAAACCTTTTTTCACTTGCTCATACACCGCTTTGTTTTCCGCAAACCATTCCCGCGTATTATTAACACGAAGGTCACGCAAAAAGGCCAAGAGGCTAGGAGAGAGAGACATCAAATAAGGGGTGAATTTGTAAAAACGAATTTAGCAAATTTAGCGCGAATGCCCAAGCACAAATCGCTTGGAGTTATGGTCTATTTTCCTGATTTTTGCATAAATTATTTAGACAAGTTATGCGGATCTTAACGGGCATTCAGGCCTCAGGAAAGCCCCATTTGGGTAATATTTTAGGTGCAATTATGCCAGCGGTTGAACTTTCGAAGCAACCTGGTAATGAATCCTTTTTATTTATTGCTGATTTACACACGCTTACTTCCCTGAAGGATGGCGAGAGTATCCGAAGT
>JAGWUO010000111.1 GCA_028868395.1 Cytophagales bacterium
TTAGGTCAGGCGAAACCAGATCCTACGACGGGTAAATACAAATTAGTCCTTCCTTATGGAAAGAATTATGGAATTACGGCGAAGGCTAAAGGTCTAATTCCTACTTCTACTAACTTGGATTTGACGACGGCGCGAGGGCGTTATTTGGAATTAGATGACCGCGATTTATCCATGGTGCCACTCGTGAAAGGAAATACCGCGACAATAAATAACTTGTTCTTTGACTTGGGCAAGGCGACTTTAAAGCCTGAGTCCGAGCCGGAATTGAAGCGTATTTTACAGGTGATGAAAGAGAATACAGCTTTGGTCATTGAAATCAGTGGGCATACGGATAATACGGGATCGGATGAGATCAATAATAAATTATCATTAGAGCGGGCGAACGCGGTGAGGGAAAACCTCTTGAAAGGGGGGATTGATCAAGCAAGGATTAAAACGAAAGGCTACGGTAAGTCGAAACCCAAGGCGGATAATGCTACCGAGGAAGGACGCCAAATCAATCGCCGCGTAGAAATAGAAATTTTATAAGATGGAGCCAAAAAAGAATTGGAAATACGTGCCCGTACCGCCGGCAGCGGAGGTGGAGGCATTAGGGGAGGCTTTGGGCTTAAAGAATCCCTATTTTTTGTCTTTACTCGTGTCACGAGGGATCAAGACTTTCCAAGAAGTAAAGGACTTCATGGTTCCAGAGATTAGCCAGTTGCATGACCCTTTCCTGATGAAGGATATGGACAAAGCGGTGGAGCGCCTTGGACTTGCCCTAGAATCTGGAGAGAAAATCCTGATTTACGGTGATTATGATGTGGACGGTACGACGGCGGTAACGTTAGTCTATAGTTATCTCGCAGGTATTTTAGGCGCGGATTGCGACTACTATATTCCGGATCGCTATGCGGAAGGCTATGGCGTATCGCAGGCAGGTATTCAGTATGCTTTAGATAACAATTATACCCTCATCATTTCTCTTGACTGCGGGATCAAAGCCCACGAACGCGTGGCTTGGTGCAACGAAAATGGGATTGATTTTATCGTCTGTGATCACCACCTACCGGAGGCAACTATTCCAGATGCAGTCGCGGTTTTAGATCCTAAAAGAAAAGATTGTCCTTACCCCTTCAAAGAATTGACAGGTGCCGGCGTCGGCTTTAAGTTGATGATGGCTTTTGCCATTGCGAATGACCTAGAACTAGATCCTTTGTGGGAATCGGTAGATCTTTTGGCCTGCAGTATCGCAGCGGATATTGTGCCGATGAATGGGGAGAACCGAGTTTTGGCCTTTTTTGGTTTAGCTAAATTAGGGTCCAATCCAAGTCCCGGACTTGCTTACCTTTTGAAAAAGGCGAAGAAAAAAGCGCCCATCCAAATCTCCGATATCGTCTTCTCTATTTCACCTATCATTAATGCAGCCGGCCGAATGGACCATGCGCATGGAGCGGTGAAATTGATGTTAGCCGCTGATGATCAAGAGGCGGAGGCGCTGGCGGAAGCTGTGATTCAACAGAATCTGGATCGCCGGGTAGTGGAGAAGGAGATTGTGTCGCAGGCTTTGGCGATGTTTGAAGGGAATGATTTTTTACTCTCAGCACGTAGCACGGTGCTATTTAATCCGGCCTGGCATAAAGGAGTGGTGGGAATTGTGGCGAGCAAGATTCAGGACCAGTATTTTAGGCCTACGATTATTTTAACCGAATCACACGGTCAATTAGTGGGCTCCGCCCGTTCCGTTCGAGGTTTTGATGTGCACCATGCGTTAGAGGAATGTGCTGATTTGCTGGAGCAGTTTGGTGGGCACACGCATGCAGCGGGCTTGCACTTGAAACCGGAGAATTTGCAGGCATTCATTGAAAAATTCGAACGAATCGCACAGGAAGGGTTAGCGAATATATCGCCTAAGGCGGATTTGCCTGTTGATTTGCAGCTTCCACTAGAGGCTTTGAGTTTGTCCTTTTATGATAAACTATTGGTTCGCTTGTCTCCTTATGGGCCAGGTAATATGTTGCCTAATTTTGTTTCAGGGCCTGTTTTCGTGACAAAGAGTCCTTTTGTTATGAAGGAGGAGCACTTGAAAATTTATGTGGGTTCCACGCCTGACGAGCGAGGATTAGAGGTGGTTGGATTTGGGATGAAGGCTGATTTTTATGAGGGATTATGCGCCGCCTATGAGCAGCGATTACCCATCAAATTAGTCTATCACTTAGAGGTAAATGAGTATTTAGGGAATCGCACTTTGCAATTACGCGCGCTAGATTTTGCATCATTCAATTAATAATTATAATTTTAGCCATAACCAAAAAACTTACGTATGAAAAAAGTACTTGATTTGTTGCCCTCAGTTCTTGTGGGAGCCCTGTTCTTATTCGGAGGATTGAACTTCTTCTTTAATTTCGTTGCTCAACCACCTATGACAGGAGATGCCGGCGCATTTATGGGAGTATTGTTCTCTTCAGGTATTCTGAAGGTGATTAAAGTCTTAGAAGTAGTGGGTGGAGCCTTGATTTTATTTCCAGGCAAACGCGCATTAGGTCTAACGATCCTAGCTCCTATTACGGTGAATATCTTGTTGTTTGAATTGTGCTTAGCACATCAACCAGGCGTAGGTATCGCATTAACGGTATTATCTGCCATTATTGCCTACCAAGAAAAAGATAAATTCAAGGCTTTATTGTAATAAATAGGCCTTGAAATCAGCGAAGTCCGTCCCCATGGGGATGGACTTTTTTGTTTTGTCCAAGAGTTCCGCTAATCGCGCAGGCACTGGAACAGAAACGCCTAACGTTCCTTCCACGGTAGGTAAGAATTTCGCATAATGGGCCGTAGACAATAAAATTCCCGTCATTTCGCCTGGATATTCAGCCGCATATTGTTGTAATCCATCGTAGGCAACGGCCGTGTGTGGACACATCACATAACCAGTACGTGCAAACACATCCGCCATGATCTCCTGTGTTTTTTGATCATCGGTATAATAACCTTTAATAATCTCGCGCACGTGTGACCATTCGTCACCTGCTAGTAAACGCATGCGAATGAAGTTTGACGGGCTACCCACATCCATGGCATTGGATAACGTTTCCACAGAGGCTACAGGCTTATATTCTCCAGTACGCAGGTAATCTGCCACTGGGTGGTTTTCATTACAAGAAGCAACGAATGCTTTTACTGGAAGACCCATTCGATAGGCCATCAATCCGGCGCTTAGGTTTCCAAAATTTCCAGATGGTACACTAAATACCACCGGTGCGTTCAAGCCTTTCTTTTTCGCTTGCGCATAAGCTGCGAAGTAATAGAAAGACTGCGGAATTAACCGAGAAATGTTAATGGAATTAGCAGACGCTAAATCGAAAGCGGCGCGTAGTTCTTCGTCGAGGAAGGCTTGTTTGACTAATCTTTGGCAATCATCAAATGTTCCGTCTATTTCTAAGGCGGTCACATTTCCACCCAAGGTCGTCAATTGCTTCTCCTGAATATCGGATACCTTTCCAGTAGGATATAAAATGGTGACCGAGATCCCCGGCGTGTTATAAAAACCTTGCGCTACCGCACCGCCCGTGTCACCTGAAGTAGCCACCAAAATGCGGATTTCACGTTTCGATTTCAACAAATAATGGGACATGATCGCGGCCATAAAGCGCGCGCCAAAATCCTTAAAGGCCATCGAAGGACCGTGAAATAATTCCAACACTTCCGTCCCCGGCTCTAGAGAGACAATAGGCGCCTCGAAAGTCATCGATTGATCAATGATCTTCTTAATCTCCGCAGACGAAAGGCTATCTCCGAGCAAATTTTCGCACACCGCGATCGCAATTTCTGGCAAGGTGCGGTCCTGTATCGTTTCGAAAAACGATGCCGGCAATGGTTTGATTTCGGTAGGCATATACAAGCCATTGTCCGGGGGAAGACCACGGAAAATAGCCTCTTCTAGGCTTACATTAGGACTTTTGTGCTCGGTGCTATATAATATCATACTAATCTTAGGGCATCTCCTTCCAGTTTAGGAAGTACAGAATACCGATCAAATTCAAGGCAAAATGCGATATCTTTTTCAATACCTAGACCTAATAAGCGGTTCACGTGGGAAGAATTCTTCACCGCCGTTAACAAGTCATTAGATGCGAGGTTATAGTGTTTCCAGGCCATCAAAGCGGCATCGTCCGCCACTTCATATTCGCCCGTTAAGGCGTCAATTAAGGCGCCCGCAAACAAGGTGTCTTCTAAATTCGGTTTCCCTTTCCAGCCCGCACACACCACTAAAGCGTTTCCGTTCCAGGCTTTCAAAGCGTCCGCTACTCGGGAAATATTTAAGAATGCTCCCACATAAACGGCAGGCGCACTGCTCGACCGACGGATAGCCACTGTGCCGTTCGTGGTGGTGACGCAAATTTTCGCCCCTTTCACCTTTTCTACTTGATAGGAAAAAGGAGAATTATCGAAATCGAATCCCGCTGGGGTAATCCCGTTGCGTTCCGCCGCCGTCAAATAACCTTTTGCGCCATATTGCTGACAAAGTTCCACTTCTTCTACGGGAACAATCTCCGATGCTCCACTCGCAAAAGCAGTCACCATGCAGGAAGTCGCGCGGAAAATATCCACCACAACCACCGCTACGGCAGATAAATCATATAAATGGATCAAGTCCGGCGATAAACAGACGTCGATTTTCTTCATTTTATAAGAACGGTAATTTTACGATTTCGGCTTTCACCGCTTTGTCACGAATCGAAATAAAAATCTCAGTTCCAACGTGCTTCGTACTCACATAACCCATCCCGATACCTTTGGATAAAGAAGGCGATTGTGTGCCAGAAGTGACTTCGCCTATTGTCTCGCCAGCCGCGTTTAAAATCGGATAATGTTGTCGAGGAATACCGCGGTCGATCATTTCGAAGCCGACTAATTTTTTCGAAGGACCGTTCGCTTTGATCGCAGCGTGGTGGTCTTTCATAATGAAATCTTTGTTGAATGAGGTGATCCAGCCTAGGCCAGCCTCGATGGGTGACGTCGTGTCATCGATATCGTGTCCGTA
>JAGWUO010000112.1 GCA_028868395.1 Cytophagales bacterium
TTAGTTAACAAATCTGAAAAGTCGATTCCAGCGAATCTTATTCCATGAAAACAAGGATTTATTAGGATCAATTGACATCCAAACGAAAAACGCTTTCCCTACTATATGGTCTGAAGGAACAAAACCCCAGAAGCGCGAATCAGCCGAATTATGGCGATTATCACCCATCATAAAATAGTAATCTTGTTTAAAAGTGTAGGAGGTAATTGCTTTACCGTCAATAGAAATTTGATAGCCATTCACAACCACATGCTTATTTCCTTCGTATTTCTGAATCGCTTCGCTATACAAAGCCACATTACCTGGTGTCAAAGGCACTGTCAAACCTTTTGCAGGTACTTTTAACGGACCATAGAAATCACGGTTCCATTTGTATAAGGTGGTATCATGAGGGAAAATATCCACAAAGGTTACCCCCTTAGGATCTTTGAATAAGTTCGTATCAAATGTTTTAGGAAAAGGCAATGCTTTCAACTCTTCCATCATTGCCTTAGACGTATTCAATTTATAACCCCACAGCACATTTTGTGAATCTGGTTCCGCTAAAGGCAACCAATCCGCTGAATCGTAGCTTGCATCCGGCGCATTGCGAATACCATAAGCTTCAAAGAATTTCTCATCTAAATTCTCCTTCGTCTTCATGAAAATAGGATGCTGCATACGCTCTGGGTTTTCCATCGCTTTTCCATTAACGATTACTTGTTGGTCACGAACCTCTAAAACATCACCTGGAGTCGCCACGCAGCGCTTCACATAAAACGTACGTAAATCCACCGGTGCATCACCATCCTCCTCGAAATTAGGCACATTAAAGACTACCGCGTCGCCTTGCTTCACCGAAGAGAATCCTGGAAGACGGTAAATGGGTAAGTCTAACCATCGTAAATACGATGGAATGTTAGTAAACCAAATCTTTTGGTGAGTCAAGGGTAATTGCAAAGGCGTCTTAGGTGTTCGCACCCCGTAATGTAACTTGCTCACAAATAAGAAGTCTCCTACCATTAATGAACTCTCCATGGAAGGAGTTGGAATCGTATAGGCTTCGAATACAAAAAAGCGAATTAAAGTAGCCGCTACTACAGCAAATGCGACCGAATCCAACCACTCTCTGAATGCCGATTTTTGTTTTTTAGGTGTTTCTTTCGTTTCCTTCATCTTATTTTAACATATCGTCCATACCAAGGACTCCTTTTTTATCTTGAACCCACTCCGCTGCAATTACAGCGCCTAAGGCAAATCCCTCGCGGCTAAATGCCTCGTGGGTAATTTCAATCTGATCTACTTTGGAAATATACTTTACCGTATGCGTCCCAGGGATAATCGACTCGCGTTGTGACCAAATCGCTACTTCATTCGCCGCCGGAATCTCATTATTAACCCACTTATCTTTGGTCGGATAGGCATCAATAATACCTTCTGCGATCGTGATAGCCGTGCCACTCGGAGAATCTTTCTTTTCTAAATGATGAATCTCATTTGTATAAATATCGTATTCTTTCTGCGGAGCCATCAATTGAGCCAGCATTTTATTCAGCCGAAAGAATAAGTTCACACCTATCGAATAATTGGAAGCATAAAAGAATGTCGAATTCTTTTCTTTCGTCAAAGTCTCTACTTCTGACTTCTTTTCTAACCAACCTGTCGTACCACAAACCACCGGAATTTGCTTATTAATACAAGTTAAAATATTCGCGTAAGCAGAAGCTGGATTCGAGAATTCTATGGCTACATCAGCATCTGCAGCGGTTAAGGCCTGCAAATCGGCTTGATTATCTACATCTATTTTAGCTACAATAGAATGACCACGACCTAACGCAATGCGTTCGATTTCTTTGCCCATTTTACCATAACCGATTAAAACTATCTTCATCTTTATTTAAAATTAAACGTTAAGGTGAGTCCGGATACCAAACTTTGGGAAAAAGGCTGGTAATCTACCGTCGGTTTCACCTTTAAACTGATATCATCCGACACGTCAAATGTTTTCAAATGAGCACTCACATTCGCATCCACCACATTCAAAGTCCAAGCTAAAACCATCCCAATATAGGTATAATCCCTATTTCTTCTATATCCGTCTGTTAATCGCTTTAACTGATTGACATCTAAATCCCGAATCGTTCCATCCTCATAAGGGACCGCCACGGTCGTAGGTGGTTTATAAGAAGGATCATCTGGATGGTTTGAAACTTGGTAATAATATTCTCTGTACTTAGCATAGCGAACATCATTCCAGTTTGCAATCATTCCTAATGATACGAAAGCACCAGCCACTAAGGGTAATTTCCAATACTGTCTATTATACAATTGACCCCAACCTGGAATCATTAAGGACTTAAGCGTGGCTTGTCGCGGAATGATTTTATAGGGTTTGGTTACGGCTTTCACCACCGGTTTCAATTGAACCGAATCCTTCACGTCCTTTGCATGTAGGCCTAACGGTAAAAACAAAACTAACAGGAAGTACCGAAAGTACATTATTGAACTTTGTTAAGAATGGTTAAAAGCTCTTCTTTCGACTTAAAACTTAACTTGATCTCTCCCTCTCCTTTTTCATTTATTTTTAAGGCAACTGGGGCCTTAAAAAATGTTTTCAAAGTGGCTTGCCACGCTTGTAGCTCCTGTGCGGAAACTTTTACAGCACTTGAGCCTGAGATGGGAGTATCTATGTTTCCAGATTGGCGCACAGCATCCTCTAAACGTCTAACAGACCAATCCTCAGCCATCGCTTTTTGGAATAAGGTATTCTGCAAGACGGTGTCCTCCAAAGAAACCAAACAACGGGCATGACCCATCGATAACTTATTATCTCGAATCGCCACTTGAATGTGCGGTGGCAACTTCAGCAAACGCATGTAATTCGTTACCGTCGAACGGTTCTTACCTACACGAGCACCTAAATCCTCTTGTTTCAAATCGCACTCTTCCATTAATCGCTTGTAGGAAAGGGCTATTTCGATGGCATTTAGATTCTCCCGTTGAATGTTCTCAATCAAGGCCATTTCGATCATTTGTTGATCATCAGCCGTCCGAACATACGCCGGAATTGTCTTTAACCCGGCAATTTTAGAAGCTTGGAAACGACGTTCGCCAGAAATTAATTGGTATTTCTTAGGAGAGACTTTACGCACCGTGATAGGTTGAATAATGCCCTGGACACGAATCGATTCAGCTAATTCTTGTAAAGCTTCTGGAGCAAAGTATTCGCGTGGTTGAAAGGGATTAGTCTCGATTAATTCTAAGGCAATCTCATCCATTAGGTTCACCCCTTCTAGACTTCCAGCGAAATCAGATGGATGGCGTGCTTGCAAGCCACCTCCATCAGAATCTTCTAATAAGGCACCTAAACCACGTCCTAAACCCGTTCTCTTCTTTGCGTTTTCTTGCTTTGCACTCATATTGCTGTACCTAGATGGTCACTAATAAACCATTCTTACGAATAATCTCTTTGGCTAAATTCAAATAACTAATCGCCCCCTTACTGTCCGCATCATGAAGGATAGCCGGAACACCAAAACTAGGGGACTCAGACAAACGAATATTACGAGGAATAATCGTCTCAAAAACCATATTTTTAAAGTGAGAATTCACTTCATTAACCACCTGATTCGATAAGCGCAAACGCAAATCGTACATGGTTAATAAAATCCCCTCGATTACTAAAGCAGTATTCAATCGTGACTGAATAATCTTAATCGTATTCAGTAGTTTACCTAATCCTTCCAACGCATAGTATTCACATTGCACGGGAATAATCACTGAATCCGCAGCGGTAAGACTATTTATCGTAATTAAACCTAAGGAAGGTGAGCAATCCATAATGATAAAATCATATTGATCTTTTACTGATTCTAAGGCTTCTTTCATTTTCCGTTCCCGATTGTTCAAATTGATCATTTCTATCTCAGCACCTACTAAATCAATGTGGGATGGAATGATATCTAAAAAAGGAACTTCGGTAGGTAAAATACTATCCTGAACAGTAGAAAGCCCCACCATACATTCGTAAATACTATTTTTCACTTCTTTCGGGTTAAAACCTAATCCAGAAGTAGAATTAGCCTGAGGATCCGCATCGATCAATAGGGTCTTGAATTCAAAAGCAGCTAAACTGGCAGCTAAATTAATGGCTGTCGTCGTTTTCCCTACTCCCCCTTTTTGATTTGCAATCGCGATTGTTTTGCCCATAGGATGTTTAACGAAATGAATTAACAATATTACAAAAAAGGTTTCACATCTATCTCGAATTTCTTGTATCTTGTCATCAAAAATTCAGCAAACCTATATGTCATCAAACAGTACATCACACCCTAAAGGACTTTATTTTCTTTATTCCACGGAAATGTGGGAGCGTTTCAATTTTTATGGAATGCGCGCCATCCTCTCTCTCTTTTTAGTAAGCGCACTATCTTTCAAACAAGACGAAGCGGCCATTTTGTATGGAGGATTCTTGGGACTTAGTTATTTAACTCCCATGCTAGGCGGATATATTTCGGACCGTTACATCGGAAATCGAAATAGCATCATTGGAGGAGGATTTGCAATGGCCATAGGTCAACTCTTGTTATTCAGTTCTGCCAGCACATTTTCATTAGATGTCCCTTTCGCTACCAATTTAATGTGGGGTGGATTATTATTCTTGATCCTAGGGAACGGCTTTTTCAAGCCTAATATTTCTTCCATGGTGGGTCAACTATATGAAAAAGGTGATAGTCGTTTAGATGCTGCATTTACCATTTTTTATATGGGTATCAACACAGGTGCCATGCTCGGAATGCTTATTTGCCCTTGGTTAGGAGACGTGAAAGTGGATGGTGTTCGCGTGATTGAAGCCTTTAAATGGGGCTTTTTAGCTGCTGGAGGGGCCATGTTAGTGGGAACCATATTATTCATGTTATTGAAAGGGGTATTTTTAAAAGCTCCTGATGGCAGTGAAATTGGTTTAGCCCCTACTTTTAGTGAAAGTAAACCAGTGGATGCAGAAACCGAAAAGGCTGAATTCTCTACTCAATCCATTATT
>JAGWUO010000113.1 GCA_028868395.1 Cytophagales bacterium
GTTTCCGATCTCCTCCTACTGATTTATAGGTTAACTGAATAAAAGCATCCCAACGTGGATAATAGAGGTACATCCAATGGGGTTCTGCAAATGCAAACGTATCTTTTTTCATCTCCGCTTGCTTAGAAAATTCAAAGCTAAACGGATGGCTATTTTCTAATGCCTGGTATTGATGCGCCGGAATATCCATAGCCGGGAAACCCTTAGGTCGTGGCATGGCGGTATTCTCCTCCTGGGATGCCGATCCGCAGGAAAACAAGGTCAATATAAAACCTAGGAGAAAAAGACGCATATTCGCTTATTTTAAACCGTAATACGCTAAGATAGGATTTTGTATGGATTCAAACACTTTTTCCCGTAAAACAGGCAAATCTTCCATTGTCAAACCCTTCGTGTCAAAGGGTGGATGAATCTCCACGTGCAAAGTCCCTGGACGCATCATCAAGGTATCATCATCCATAATTTGGTGGTTATTATGAAAACTCATTGGGACTATAGGCACCTGCTGCTGAATGGCCATAATAAACGCTCCGTCTTTCAATGGAGAGGCCATATGAGGAAAATTTTTGGAAACAATTCCTCCCTCTGGAAAAATCACAATACTTCTTCCTGACTGTAAGGCACGAATCGAACGACTCAAAGAATTCGCCCTACTGTTCTTATCACTCCGATCCACTAGGATATTCAAACGGGCATAGAGGTAGCCAAAAAGCGGAATCTTCTTCATTGCATTCTTTCCTACAAAGGAGAAATAATGGCGAATAATGACTACCACCACTGCAATGTCCACATACGAAAAGTGGTTCGCACAGAACACATAGATTTGCTTCGGATCAGGCTTAAAATGATGCGTTACCTTTACGCGAATTCCTGCAAAAAGAAAAAAGAGTTGCCCCCACAGCCCTACAAGCCGATGAGCAACTCTTTTCCATGATCTTCTTTGAAGACAAATAAAAATCAAAGGATATAATAACAAGAATATGACTACAAAAACCAATCCCGCCCAGAAAGTGTAAAGCCCCTTTAAAACAGATGAAAGCAAAGAACTTTTGTTTTTCATAATCTAAACGAGCGCCCTACATCAAGGGTTTACTCAACTACACCTAATTGAACTGTATTTGTTTTCTTGTCTTGATTTGCGGGAACAGATAAAGTAGTTACGAAGATATCTCCTTTAGACAATAAGTTATCCTGCTTTAATTTATCTACCATAGCAGCTACTGTTTTCTCTGCATTACCTGTACCTGGATCGTAGAAGAACACGCGAGCTCCCCACAATAAACCCATGGTAGACATCAATTCTTTATTCGAAGTAAATACAAATAAATCTGCCTTAGGGCGGTGAGCCGATAAACGGAATGCCGTATAACCTGAATTCGTGATACACAAGATAGCTTTCGCTTTCGAGTCACGCGCTAAACGACACGCACCTGCGATTAAGCGATCTTGTAATCCTACGTTTTCAGAAGTAGACGCACTTAACGAGTGATTCTTAAAATAGATCGCTGCTTCGTTACCTTGTACAATTTCAATTTCATTTTGCTGTTGCTCCACCACTTCGTGGATGTGCGCCATTGTTTCAACAGCCTTAACCGGATATGCACCAGATGCTGACTCTCCAGATAACATGGTCGCAGAAGCACCTTGTAATACCGCATTAGCCACGTCAGACGTTTCCGCACGCGTAGGAACCGGATTAGTAATCATGGACTCTAACATCTGTGTAGCAACGATAACAGGCTTACCTGCTGCCGTACACTTTTCCACCATCACTTTTTGCAAGTAAGGAACTACCGCACCATCCATTTCCACACCTAGATCACCACGAGCTACCATGATGGCATCTGTTGCCGCAATAATCTCATCTAAATTTTCAATCGCTTCTGGCTTTTCAATTTTCGCGATAACACGAGTATTCTTACCATAAGCTTTAATTTTCTCTTTAATATCCCAAATATCGCTCGCCTTACGAACGAAAGATAAAGCTACCCAATCCACACCGTGGTCAAGGCCAAAATACAAATCTGCTTCATCCTTAGGAGTCAAACAAGGTAAAGAAACCTTCGTACCTGGTAGGTTAATTCCTTTTTTAGACTTCAAAATACCACCGTAGATTACCTCAGTCACTACTTCTTTCTTCACTTTATCTACTGCAAGTACCTTCACCTCTAGATTACCATCATCCATCAAAATACGCTCTCCTGGATTCACGTCTAAGTACATAGACGTGTAGGTAGTCCCTACTTTTTCTGAAGTACCTAACAAGGTTTCGTCCATCGCAAAAATCAATTGTTGACCCGCAACCAAAGGAACACCATTATTCTCCACTAATTGTGTACGAATTTTAGGACCTTGCAAATCCTGAAGGATGGTTAAGTTCAAACCCAACTCTTCTGAGATAGAACGAATCGTTTTTAAACGCTCTAAATGATCCTCATGTGTTCCATGGGAAAAATTTAAGCGGAAAACGTTAACGCCTGCCTTGGCTAATTGGATTAATGCTTCTCTTGATTCTGATGTGGGACCTACTGTGGCTACAATTTTTGTCTTGCGTTGATACGACATAATATGGATTAGATTCTATTAACATTGCAAGTTACATCTATTACACAAAAAAAACCACCAAAAGGTGGTTTAAATTGTATTAAAATAAGATTATGAGGATTAATTCTCCCACATTTCAGCTTCTTTATCTTGCAGCTGTTGCTCTAATTTTTGCGATTTTTTCAAAGCCTCTTTTCCATCCCCAAACTGATCGAAAATATCTTTATTAGCCGCATTTCCTTTTTTGATAATGCGAGCACTGAAAAAGCGTAAATCAAAGGCATCTGCCATATTGCGATGTTGCATTTCATTCGTAGAATTAAACCAAATACAATTCGGGTTACTCTTGAAGTACTTATACACATCTTTGAAACGGAAAGAGGCTACTATATCTTCCAAACCAGCGTCAGATTGTGATGCCGGAATTTTCAACGTAATCGCTTGGATATCGAAATACAAACGAGAACGCTTGCGATCAATAATCGCATCTTCTTTAATTTCTAAAATAGATAATTGCTTAGGAATGTAGTATTCAACTCCAGCCACAACGGGACCTTTATCAAAATCATCTACTGCGGGTTTTTCCGCCTTAGATGTTTCCGTTTTCTTGGTACCACCCCAGCCATCATCTGCTCCACCACCTGTAGCAGGAGCCGCAGCAGGCTTTGTATCTCCACCGAAACCAGCGGCGATTTCCTCCGCTGTTAATCCGCCATTTTCTAATTTACCCTTCAATTTCAAGCGGTCCAAAAACTGCTCTAGGCTTAATTTCGTATTCAGAGAATCATTGGAATAGGGAGTCAATAAACCCGCCTTCACCCCGTCTATTAAGAACTTAGAGATTTGGTTGTTCTCCGCAAAGAAAGGCTGGTTAATCTTCTCATTCAAATCCATTCTACGCCAAATTTGCGCACGGTATTGAATATCCGCCTCATCAATTGGATGTGCCGAATTGGGATTAGGGTTAGTCGACGTTTCCTGTGCCCAAGCACCGAAAGACACTAAACAAATCACAACCCATAAACTATAGTTCAACTTCATAAATCAATACGGTTAATTCAATGGAATCACTTTGACGAATGAGAAAGGTATCGTCTCTATCGTTCCTTTGAAATTCTTACGTTGTACCCCTTTAACTTCAATACGGTAGCGATCTCCCGCCTGCGCTTGACCCGCCAAGGAAGAAATCGATCCTCCACCTGGCAAAGTAATCGATGCTACACGCTTCGTTCCACGTGCTAAGGCTACCTCGATTTCAGAGACGCGGTAATTTGCATCTTCTGGATTCGTAGCAGCAAAGGACTCATCTGCAATTGCTTTAGCATTTACAAAACGCAAACTAGCGGCATTTTCACCACTCTTGTCATTCAATTCTGAACCAGAACTACCTACAATTTTAATCTCAGGTCTTGGCACACGACGAACTCTAAAGGTCTCTTTACCCAATAATGTTCCTGCATTGTTTACATTCAATGTTACTGTGGCTGCCGTAGGAACGATAGTCACTTTCCCTTTATTAGAACCAGGAATCGCTTCTCCACCTTCCGCTGTAAAGCTAGGGTTCCAAAGCGCACCTAAACCAGCACTCGCCACACTCAAACGATTAGCACAGCCTAAATAAAGCGCTGGCAATGTTCCCGTTTCAATGTTATAAGTTGGTTTTAGTACAAAGTATTCTTTCGTAATCGATTCCGTCTTAGGACCCGCAGGGCTCATATAAGAAACCGAAGCCGTGTAAGTCTTTTTCGCTAAACCATTCGCATCGTATCCACCACCTGAAGTCTTGAATTTGATTTGGCCACGTCCATCCACCACTTGCAAAGGAGAACCATTATAGCTCATACGTGGTGTAAAACCACTAGAAGTGGCTGCAATAAACACTTCTGCTTGGTATTCCATACCCGCAACGACAGTATTAGCATTCGCTGATACTTGGGCAAAAACCTTGTCGAACTTAATCTCCTTCGCCCCTACTTTTCCCGCTAATTGATTCAACACCTCTGACTCGTAACGGCGAATTTCTGACTGTTTTTGAGATAGGGTTGCTAAAGCCGCTGCCACAGGCGTGTGCTCAAAATTCAATTCTGCAAAATCCTTGTTCGCTTGATTTGCGTCTTTGCTGGCGATCGGATCTTCTTTAGCAGATAAAGCTAAGGAAGGGAATTTAGTTCCTGGGTCAGCCGCAAGCGTTAAATCCTTCAGGTATTTGTCAAACAGGGGAATAAGCTTATACGCCTCCCCTTGTTTGCTTCCACCTACCATGATTTCATAAATTTTTTCTTCCTCTTTCGGATTCTTGATATTACCCGTTTCTGGGTCAATACCACCTGCTGCTTCTAATACTCTGCCTTTGACATTCTCAATATGGCCTACTAGCGCGTCTGTGATACGGCGCACTTCATTCGCTTTTTTCAATACATCTGCATAGGCTGCCGGATTAGGAAGATCTTTAATTCGCT
>JAGWUO010000114.1 GCA_028868395.1 Cytophagales bacterium
TGTTGACTCCCTGCTATACCCGTTGGGAAAGATGGTATTACCGAATCGGGATGTGGTTATATGATAAAATATCCGGAAGTACGAACTTGAAATCAAGCCGTGGTTTGAGCAAAAAAGAAATCCAGTCGGAGTTTCCCTCTATAGAGTCTCACCATTTGAGAGGAGGCGTTTTATATTTTGATGGCCAATTGAATGATGCTCGTTATGCCTTAGCGATATTAAAAGAAGCGGAGCGGTTAGGGGCTTGCATCTTGAATTATGCGCGTCTGGACTCCTTTGAATTAGGCCAAAAAAGCCTCAAAATCAAGAAAGTAGTTTTTACCGACCTCCGCTCAGAGAGCAAGTACACGATTCCTGTAAAAGCGGTTGTAAATGCCACCGGGCCATTTACGGATGCTGTGCGCGCGCTCGCAAATCCGCGTTTGAAGCCTCGAATGAAAGTGAGTCGCGGTGCCCATATCGTGTTGCCTGCTGAGTTTTGGCAAGGAGAAACAGCCTTGTTGATTCCCAAAACGGACGATGGGCGCGTTATTTTCGTCATACCTTGGCGTGGTTCAGTCCTCGTAGGGACGACAGATGACCCCGATACTTTATCAGAGACCCCAGTTATTCTAGAAGCTGAAAAGGAATACCTGATTTCTTATTTTAATCGCTACTCGGCTAAAAAAGCTAGCATGGAGGATATCAGCGCCACGTTTGTAGGCCAAAGACCCCTCTTGCAAGTTCAGCTCGATTCTGCTCTGAATACCGACACTAAATCTTTAGTGCGTGATCATGAGGTAGAGGTAGACGGACGTTCGAAATTAGTGAGTATTATGGGTGGCAAGTGGACAACCTACCGAGTGATGGCTTCCGATACGTTAGATGTGTTGGAAAAGGAAGTGTTACACCTGTCTGCTACGCCTTGTTTAACGAAAGAGCATTCACTTATTCCAATCACTTCAGTGGAATTGCCTGTAGGTATCCCCGAGGATATCGCTGCGCATTTAACAGAACTCTACGGTCCCGCAGCTGGAGAAGTGTACGCCTATGGAGCTGATCGCTTAATCTCTACTGAACCTTATCTTGCTGGGGAGTTAACGTACTTGAAGGAGCATGAAATGGCGGAGACGTGGGAGGATGTATTGGCGCGTCGTTGGGGGATATCGTTAAGAGATGAGTCTCTGGCAGCGAAACTACAGGCCACAAAAAAAGAGGCTTTCGCCTCTTCATTTTAATATTCGTCTTCGTTAAAGAAGAAGTCGTCTTTTGTCGGATAATCCGGCCAAATCTCTTCAATGCTTTCGAATGGTTGACCGTCATCCTCTAACTCTTGTAAGTTTTCTACTACTTCTAAAGGAGAACCCGTACGGATTGCGAAGTCAATTAATTCATCTTTAGACGCTGGCCATGGCGCGTCTTCTAAATAGGAGGCAAGTTCTAGTGTCCAATACATAATTTATAGCTAATTTTTATTTCAAAATACACGGAGGTTTTTATCGATCTAAATCCCTTCCTAAGTGCAAAAGTAAAATAAAAATGTATTTATGAAAGATTTATTTTTTAAATTTTCATTAATTATCAAAACCTTGATTTAATCCCCCATTTATGCGTTCATCTACCCCTGTTTCAGTTGAAGTCTGTGCTTATTCCTTGTTTTCTTGTCTTGCGGCAGATCGTGCCGGCGCACAACGGGTAGAACTTTGTGCCTCCCCTTGGGAGGGTGGAACGACACCTAGTGCAGGTCTAGTAGAGCAGGCATTAAAAGAAACTTCCTTAGAGATTCATGCGATGGTTCGCCCTCGCGGCGGGGATTTCGTGTACGATGAAACGGAAAAACAGACAATGTTAGCCGAGGCTCGTTCATTAATCGCACAAGGGGTACACGGAATCGTGGTGGGTGCGTTGAAACCCAATGGAGATGTGGATGTAGCGTTCATGCGAGAGTTTCGAAAAATAGCAGGAGATCGGGAGTTGACTTGCCACCGAGCGATCGATGTATCACGTGACCCGATTCAAGTGATGGAAGAATTAATCAGTATTGGATTTAATCGTATTCTAACTTCTGGCGGGAAAAATAAAGCGCTAGATGGCTTGGAGAATATAGCAGAATTGGTGCAAGCCGCTAAAGGACGCATCCAGATTATGGCAGGAAGTGGGGTGAATCCAATGAATTGTTTGGACTTTGTTCAAATCGGGGTGAATGCTGTTCACCTCAGTGCACGAACTACCCGTAATTCAGAGATGGAATACAGACGTCCAGGAATTTCAATGGGAGGGGTGGCTGAGATTTCGGAATTCGAAGTAGCCTACTCGAGTGAAGAAATCATTCGAGCGGCTATCTCTAAAATTCAAGACCTATTCAGCGAATAAATCTGTTGTTTGCCATGCCTTCTCGGGCATAGTCGTAATGTCGTATAAACCTACTTCTGTACGTTTGTAGGTAGGGATTTTGAATTCAGCGTCAGAAACATTTCCATTTTTGAATTTTTCGATCATCAAGGCAAAACGAGCCTCTTCTGAATCCGGGGCCGAAGATGTCGCTGTTTCTAATTCACCGTCTAATTCAATGCTATCGCCAGGATTCAAGAACACAGGTGCCGCCTTTTTCACCACCTTACGCATTCCGCCATCCATTCCGCTTGAATCTTGCTCAAATCCAGCAGCGATAACGGTTAAGTATAAATCGTCTCCTAGGTCTTCATCGGTAGAGAATCCGAACTTCACCATATCAGCTTGTGCATCAATTCGCTCATTTAGGTATTCGATGATGGCATCTTTTTCCCAAATCAATAAATCCTTCTCGCTACTAGTAGATACGGTCACTAAGATACGTTTAGCACCTTTAATTTCTTGTGAGTTCAATAAAGGAGAGTTCAAAGCCTCGACGATTGCCGCCTTAGCTCTTTCTTCGCCCTTACCTAAGGCAGAACTCATCATTGCCTGGCCAGCATTCGTTAATACCTTCTTCACGTCCATAAAGTCCGTGTTGATATCACCTGGTTTGGCAATTACATCTACAACGGATTTTACCGCTTTCGCTAAAACGTCATCTGCTTTCGCAAAGGCGTGCTTTACCGCTAAATCCTTGTAATGTTCTGATATTTTATCGTTCATGATCACCAAAACCGTATCGCAATACGCCTTTAGTTCTTCAATCCCATCTCTTGCATATTGAATTTTCTCTTTTCCTTCCCAATTATACGGGAATGAAACAACCGCTACAGTCAACAAATCACGGTCTCTGGCGATTTCTGCAACAACTGGAGCAGCTCCAGTTCCAGTTCCTCCCCCCATACCGGCAGTGATGAAAACCATCTTCGTTTCGTTCGAAAGAACAGCTTTGATTTTCTCTTGACTTTCCTGTGCAGCCTGCTTTCCTACTTCAGGATCTGTTCCAGCCCCTAAACCTTGTTCTCCTAATTTAATTTTCGTGCTAACTGAATTAGAAGCTAGAGCCTGCGAATCCGTGTTGCAAATAATCAAATCAGCCCCTTTGATCTTTAGGTTGTCCATGTGCTTCACCGCATTGGATCCGCCACCCCCAATTCCAATCACTTTGATGATGGATTTGAATGAAGTTTCAGGTACTACTTCGATTTGATGGTTAAAAAAAGAAGGATTTTGGCTACTCATAGGTCAATGTCAATTTTCTAAAACGTAAAAATAATAGAATTCTGCTAATTATTTAGTTCCCCCAACGCCATTCGTTGCCTAATTCTAATTCGTGGCGAAGGTTGTGTTTGATGAAGAATTCTTTCGTGGAATAAAAGTCTAATTTCTTAGCCGGAATTTGTTCCACATTACCCAATGCATACAGCAACATGGTGGTGTATTTCACCGTGTTCTCCATCTCTTTTTTATTCACTAGGCTGAAGTCATCGCAATTCGCATGGTAGCAATCTAATACGCTTCGGGTTAATTTTCCCAAAGGATCAGCCGCCGGAATTCCTTCCATTAGAAACGTTTGGTTATCTGAATGCAATCCTGGGGAGTTGGCTAATTGATTACCAAATTCCCCATCAATTGCCTTGATTTGATCCCCAATTGATTTCAATAATGGCATCATCTCATCACGACCGCCGCCATTAAAACCGTTCACGTTATTGGTCATATCCAAATTAATCATATACACCACTTCGTCTAACTCACCCAGTTTTTTAGCGCGCTCTACATAGGCCTTAGATCCTAATAATCCTTCTTCCTCTCCCATAAAAGCAACAAATTCAATCGTTCGCTTACTACTTAATCCCAATGCTTTGAAAGTTCTAGCGACATCTAAAACCGAGAAAGAGCCAATTCCATTGTCAATCGCACCAGTCGCTAAATCCCAAGAGTCCAAGTGTCCTCCAATGATGATTTTTTCGTTTCTTAATTTCGAGCTCGTACCTTTTAGCGTGGCTACAACGTTGCGTGCCTTGATCGGCTTACTCACATTGTGCATTTCAATTAAACTTAATAGACCCGGTTGATCTTTCATCCAACTTCTGATTTCAGTCCCATTTTCTAAGGAAATGCAAACTGCCGGAATCGAAATTAAATTTCCAGTAACCGAAGCCGTACCTGTTAACAACACTTGCCCTTTCACCGTGTTAACAAAAATGACTCCAATGGCCCCATGTTGAATCGCCAAAGCCGTCTTTTCTGAACGGTGTAAGTTTTTTGTTCCTGCAGCAGCGTCTAAAAGACCAATGTTAGCTAATACCACTTTGCCTTTCACGTCTTTACCCATGTAATCTGCATCGAGGCCATTACCTAAATCAACAATTGTACCTTGGATGTTTGCGTCCACAGGAGTCATTGCCAAAGAAACCACTGGTACTTCTCTGAAATCATCTGATTTAGGAGGGGCGATAGATAAAGTGACTGTATCGCGTGCCCACGCTTCTACTTGAAATCCTTGAAACTTCGTATCCTTAAATCCGTATTCTTTTAATAATCGAAACGCATACTCCTCTGCCTTTTTTCCCTTTTCGCTACCGGTTAATCTATGGCCAATCGTC
>JAGWUO010000115.1 GCA_028868395.1 Cytophagales bacterium
CGAATCGCTTTTTGCATAATCACCAAAATCTCTATTTACTAGGTCTTCAGAAATACGGTATTGAACGCCTGGACTACGTTATCACGGACTTCAAACAGGTATATGTGGAATCTTACGATGTGAAAAATATCGATTTCAGCTTTCAATACGACCAAATTGAGAAGTTCATTCTTTTCTTAGAAGAGAACAAAAAATTCATACGAGACAAGAAGATTTTTGACCGCAAATCGAGCGATAATCAATTATCTATTTTTGAGTAAACCCCTCAATTCGTCTAAATGCTGGATTTCGTGAGGTAAATCCGTTTCTATCGAAAAGGGATTGTAGTGAATCGCTGGAATTCCCACGTTTAACGCTCCCCGGACATCAGCCTCTACGTGATCGCCAATCATCAAAGCGTCCTCTGCTTGAATCCCAGCACGAGATAAGGCATATTCATAAAACAAAGGACTCGGTTTCTTCGTCCCCACTTGCTGAGACGTAATAATTTCTTTGAAAAAGGAACGCATCCCAGCCCCTTCAATCTTCACATACTGAATGTCATCGAAGCCATTCGTCAAAATATACAGGGGAAAATGGGCCGCTAAATCTTGAATGATTTCAAATGCGCCTGGCATCAAATTCGTCTTTCGTGGCGCACGCTCCAAATATTTATCCCCAAATTCCCCCGCCGGTCCTTCGACGCCCAATTCTTGAAAAAAGCGCACAAAGCGCGTCTCCCTTAATTCAGCCTGCGATATTTCGCCTGCTGCGTATTGGTCCCACAAACCAGTATTGATTTTCTCAAAGGTCGCCCAATAGCTTAAGGGTTCAATGGCCAGCGCGTATTCGTCGGCTAAATCCAGTAAAACTTCTTTGGCATTTAAGTCGTGATCCCACAGCGTGTGATCCCAGTCAAAAAAAAGTGCTTTCGGGCTAAAATTCATGTAACAAAGGTAATAATAACTTACCTTTGCTTTAGCCCATTTTAAAATAACCTATGGAACATCAATTACAGCTAAAGAGACCTCTCGCATTTTTCGATTTAGAGACGACGGGTATACAGATTAACCGCGATCGCATTGTCGAGATTTCGATTGCCAAAGCCAATCTAGACGGAACCGTGGAGGTAAAAACGCGCCGCGTGAATCCAGGTATTCCGATTCCATTGGAGGCTTCTTTAGTCCATGGCATCTATGATGAAGATGTAAAAGATGAACCTACCTTTCGAATGGTGGCTCGCTCATTAGCTTCCTTTTTAGACGGTTGCGATCTGGCCGGCTTTAATTCCAATCGTTTCGATGTTCCTATGCTTGTAGAGGAAATGCTACGTGCTGAGGTAGATTTCGATATGAAAAACAGAAAATTAGTGGATGCACAACGCATTTTCCATTTAATGGAGCCGCGTAATTTAACCGCTGCTTATCAATTTTACTGTGGCAAAGAATTAATCGGTGCGCACGGCGCTGAGGCGGATGTATTAGCCACTTTGGAAGTATTAAACGCGCAAGTAAAACATTACGCGAATAAGTCGATCAAGGATGCGGAGGGAAATGAGGTATTCCCGATCCAAAACGACATGGATAAGTTACACGAACTAAGTGCCTCGAATTCAATTGACTACGCTAATCGAATGACTTACAATAAAGATCGAGTGGCTTGCTTTAATTTTGGCAAACACATAGGTAAACCAGTGATTGACGTATTAAAGTCTGACCCGTCCTATTACGACTGGATGATGAAGGGCGATTTCCCGATGGACACCAAGCGCAAACTGACCGAAATAAAATTGCAAGGTTTTCAGCGTTAAGGCATTTTTGATGTCGAGGCTATCAGATATTTTCGTATTTTTGCCTCGCATAAATGCATTTTTTGGACGGGCTTTTGCCTGAAGCCTTTGTTATTATTTAAGACTATGCAATCAATACCAGAAATTATCCGTACGATTCCATTAACCCATTACATTATGCTGAGCTCAGCTTTGTTTTGCATTGGTATTTTGGGCGTATTAACCCGTAGAAATGCGATCATCGTATTTATGGCGATCGAATTAATGCTAAATGCTGTTAACTTATTGTTAGCTGCATTCTCCTCCTACTATTCTGACCCAGCTGGTCAAATTTTCGTATTCTTCATTATGGCCGTGGCTGCAGCAGAAGTTGCTGTTGGTTTAGCGATCATTGTGATGATTTACCGAAATATTCAAAGCATCGACATCGGTGTTCTTAACAAATTGAAAAACTAATTAAGCGCAAATTCCGCCCAATTAATATGTCTTTACTATTCCTCATTCCACTATTACCCTTATTAGGCTTTGCTATTAATGGTTTAGCGTACCCGAAATTACCGAAGCAAATCGCGGGCATCATTGGAACCATTCCTCCCTTGGTTGCCTTCGCTTTATCACTTCAGTTATTCTTGAATTTCGACGGTCAGGCACAAATTCTTCCCATAGCGGACTGGATCAAAGTAGGTTCTCTCGAGATTCCATTTGCCTTCCAAATCGATCAATTATCGATCTTGATGCTCCTCGTGATTACGGGAGTGGGCACCTTGATTCACGTATATTCGATTGGGTACATGTCCCACGATGCGGGTTTTGGCAAGTTTTTTGCCTTCTTGAATCTGTTCGTTTTCTTTATGTTGATCCTCGTATTAGGGGCTAACTTCACCGTTTTGTTCATTGGTTGGGAAGGCGTAGGTTTGTGCTCTTACTTGTTGATCGGATTCTGGAACCAAAAGAATTCCTACGGAGATGCAGCGCGCAAGGCCTTCATTATGAACCGCATAGGTGACTTAGGTTTCCTAGTGGGGATCTTCTTATTGATCCAGGATTTTGGCACAACCGATTACCAAACGATCTTCTCAGCTATTCAAAGCGGCGATTACACGACTGATTTAAGCATCATCGCTTTCTGTTTATTCATCGGTGCGATGGGTAAATCAGCTCAAATTCCTTTGTTTACTTGGCTTCCAGATGCGATGGCGGGTCCTACTCCGGTTTCGGCTTTGATTCACGCGGCGACGATGGTGACAGCGGGTATTTACATGGTTATCCGTGCGAATGCCTTGTTTGAATTGAGTCCTGAGGTATTGCATTTTGTGGGTTGGATCGGTTTAGCTACTGCCTTGTTAGGCGCTGCGATTGGTCTTTTCCAAAACGATATCAAGAAAGTCCTTGCCTATTCAACGGTATCCCAATTAGGCTATATGTTTATGGGTCTAGGCGCCTCCGCTTACACGGCGTCGTTCTTCCATGTGATGACACACGCATTCTTTAAGGCCCTATTATTCTTAGGAGCGGGTTCTGTGATCCACGCGATGTCAGACGAACAAGATATTCGCCGCATGGGTGGATTGAAATCGAAGATGCCCATCACGTTCATCACGTTTATGTTAGGAACGATCGCGATTGCGGGTATTCCTCCATTTGCCGGTTTCTTCTCGAAAGATGAGATCCTAGCGAGCCTTTACCACCACGATCCTATCATGTGGGGTTTAGCGATTATTGGTTCAGCTTTAACTTCTTTCTATATGTTCCGCGTGTTCATTTTGACATTCTACGGAGAGTTCAGAGGAACGGAAAAGCAAGCACATCATTTACACGAATCGCCTATCACCATGACGTTGCCGTTGATTATTTTAGCGGTATTCTCTGTGGGTGGAGGTTTGATCAACTTACCTCACTTTGCGGGAGGAAATGAATTTCTAGCCCATTGGTTAGCACCTTTATTGCCAGAAGCTGGTGAAGCGGGAGAAGTTAACTTCCTGAGTTTAGAAGGTGGCGCACCACTTTTAGCGGCATTCTTGCCAGCCTTCTTAGCCATCTACGTTTTTGGCATGCAGAAATCAGTACCAGCTGAAGACGCAGAAATATCAGGTATCCAAAAAGTGATTTACCACAAATTCTACATCGATGAATTATACGATATGTTATTTGTGAAGCCTATCGCTTTCTTGTCGAACTTCTTCTTCCAAGTGATCGACTTCTTAGTAATTGACTTGTTCGTAGAAGGCTTGGGTCGTTTTGTAAAATATGCTTCGAGCGAATTCCGCAGAGCCCAAACAGGAAACGTAGGCATCTACCTATTCTGCATGGTCGCGGCCATCGTTGTCATCTTATTTGTTAGTTTAAAAAGTACGATCCTTCCATAATCCGATCGCCACATAGCTATGTATCTACTATTTATACTTTTATTTCCGCTTTTGATTGGGTCAGCGTTGTTGATCTTCAAGCCAAAAAACGCGTTCGCTATTTCCCTGGCGGCATCCATCATTGAATTAGCGGCTACTGCCTTTGTTTTACAAGAAGCCAGCCTAAGCCCCGTTTCATTCTCTGCTCCTTGGGTAGCAGAAGCAGGATTATCTTTCTCGCTTTATGTAGATGGAATCAGTGGGGTTTTAATCGGTCTATGTGCCTTGTTAGTTCCGTTCATCGTAGCGACGACGGCGAATACAGACCGCGCAAACAACTCCCAATTCCAGGGTTTGATGTTAGCGATGCAAACGGCTTTAATGGGAGCGTTCTTAGCGAAAGATGCGTTCTTATTCTATTTCTTCTTCGAAGCGTCCTTATTACCGATCTATTTCTTAGCAGCGATTTATGGCGGCGAGAACAAGAATGCGATTACGTTTAAGTTCTTTGTATACACCTTGTTTGGGTCTTTATTCTTCTTAATCGCCTTAGTGTATGTGTATTTACTTACACCAGGCGAGTTTCACTCAGCAGATATCGACGTATTATACCAAACAGCGAAAGGCTTAAGCGCTAGTCAGCAAGGCTATTTATTTGCGGCCTTCTTCTTGGCATTCGCCATCAAGATGCCTGTTTTCCCGTTCCATACTTGGCAACCCGATACCTATACCGTAGCTCCTGCTCAAGGAACGATGTTATTGTCGGGTATTATGTTAAAGATGGGTACGTACGGCGTGATTCGTTTGGTTTTACCTATGTTCCCTTTAGGCGTAGCGACCTGGGGTTTAA
>JAGWUO010000116.1 GCA_028868395.1 Cytophagales bacterium
TTACCTATCAACCTATTAGGTGCAATTCGATAAATCCCTTCAAAAGAACCATTCGAGTGCATTTCCGTCCCTAAATTATAGCCTATCCCATAGCGGTCATCGAAATCATTTTGCATAGTAAATACGACATCTCCTATCGAATGACCCTGCAGGTTTTTTTCCGAAAAATCACGGTTTTGATGGTCCCAATTATAATGAACAATGACTGAGGTTCGCGGTTTCCAACCGGAAGGCTGAATTAAAGCCCACTTAAAGCCAATTGCCTCCGTTTGAAAACGCGTTTCTTTTCCTGGTTCCTGCCCCAAAATAGAGACATAGCGCAATTCAAATCGCTTACTCAAGCCATATTTCAATAAAGAGGTAGGGAAAAGGTATTCCGATGTAGATCTATTGAAGCCTAATTCTGCTTGTATATACCCCTTTTTCACAATGAAGGGACATTCTGTCTGGTCTGGGCGATCTGTTTCTATACGTCCTTCACTTTGGCCCAAAGCGCTTACCGAAATGAACAATAGCAGTAGGATTCGTGTAAACATACACGAAGATAGTATTTTTTAGTCTAGTCTAAAAAATTATTTAGAAGAACCTTTTATAGTAAAACCTAAAGCCCCGTAAAATTCAAGGAAAGAGATGGATTGTTCAGCATGGTCTACCGAGCGACCTGTGGTATGGATATCCCACAATTTCGTTGTACCTGTTTTAATCGTTGTTTCGAAGAATAATAATTTAGAGAAATTGAATTTCAAACCTGTCTTTAGAGAGGCACCACCTCCAGCTAGATTCCAGAAGTTGTTTTGCCCCACCCCAAAAACGTGCACATCGGAACGTGGAATTAATGCACCTACACCCACGCCTTGCATCCAATCAATCGCAAAACGACTCTTAGGACTTTGGTATACCGGATTATAGTGTTCAAGTTCTACAGAAGCATAATTGTAGCCATCTGTGTGTTCTAGGTGGACAAACTTGTTCGGATCTAAAACTAAGGGAGTTTGATTAAATGTACCTACATAGGCTGGATCTACCGTAATTGCCGGAGTAGAAGTCTGAGGATTAACAAAGCCATTCACTTTCACTGTTTGGCCATCTGTTACCACATATTTCATATGATCCCAACCGATGCTGATGGAAAGATTATCCTTAATGAAATACCCCGCATGAAAATTAAACTGCGGAATAGACAATAATCCGGGGTCAATATAGGTCTTAAATTCGCTGAGAGGAGTAGGAAAATCCAATGCTTGCGCATCTAGTAGGGTAAAATCATAACCCGGCCCAACAAAACGAATATCCGAATTCGCATAAGTAGAACGATTATAACCCCACGTAATATAATAGGATCCTTTTTTATTCGTTTGTTGAGAGAAGGCGGAAATACTCAAAAGACTGAGTAAAGCGATAAATAGGATATTTTTCATGTTTAATTCTCTAATTCAGTTTGCAAAGTTCGGCATTTTTTAACGCTTTTATATACCAAAAACTTGATTTTCATCAGAAATAAGAAACACAATAACTATAATTCGTACAGTTTGCCGTAAATTGCACTTCGAATTCATTACCATTACCTTATGAGAAAACCATCTGCGAAATTTGAATACAAAACTTTCACGTTAGGTGAAAAACTAACGGAAGAGCAGAAAGAATACTTCAAGAAGTATGGAGTAATTCAATTTAAGAAGTTCATTGAGCCTGAAACAGCAGAACTCTTTATTTCGGAATTAGCGAAAATTGAAAAGCAATGGCTTGCAGAAGGAATTGAGAAAGTAAAAGGTATTCCTTTGAAGTTTGGTAAAGACCACGAAGGTAACCCGATGATTCAGCGTATGTGCTTTACGAATCAGTTCAGCCCAGTATTAGCCGAATTAATCCGAGATCCACGTTTGCAATTATTAATCGAACTTTTAGGGCCTTACGAAGGCCGTATCAGTGAAGATGAGAAAGATGGTCTTGTATTTAACCATTATATCAATCAACCGAATTCCAAGTTCAGCCAAATGGGCTGGCACACCGATAGCCCACGTGATTTATTCTTAGGGCAAAAGATTCTTCCAATGTTAAATGTGGGAATTCACTTAGATAACTGCCCTTCATCGAATGGCGGTTTACGTGTACTTCCGGGAACTCACACACAAGGGGTTTTGAAATTATTGTTTGGAAAGAAGCAATTCATCGATCACCGACCAGATCCTAGAGAAGCGGCGTTCGAAATCGAACGTGGCGATTTAACCATTCACGATGGACGCTTATGGCACCGTGTGGAGGTTTCTCCTAATGTGGGTGAAAAATCCCGTCGCCGTGTGATGTATGTTCCGATTATTACAGGAAAATACAAACCAAAGACAGATCAAAGTAAAACACCATTCTACCACCGTTTTGCAAAGGTGGTAACGAAATAAAAAAAGCGGCTCTTCTTCAAGGGCCGCTTTTTTATGATTTAGATTCTAAATAGGATTGCAAAATAATCGTGGCAGATACCCGATCGACTGTTCCTTTTTCTCTTCGATCTTTCTTAGACATTCCTCCCGCTATCATGGCTTGCATCGCAAGTTTAGAGGTAAATCGTTCGTCGTGTTCTTCCAAAGGAATCAAAGGAAACTTCTTGCGAAAACTTTTGATGAAAATGCGAACTCCGGCAGTAGAATCCGTATCGGTGTTGTCCAGGTTTTTGGGCATTCCGATGACTACCTGATCAACCGTTTCTTTTGCGAAGTAGGTTTGTAGATAGGCCAGCAAGGTGTGCGTAGGAACGGTATCAAGGCCGTTTGCAATGATCTGCAAGGGGTCTGTGACCGCAATACCCGTCCGTTTTAACCCGAAATCAATCGCTAAAATTCTCCCCATCTTAGGATTTTAAATACCCCTTGTCGCGCAAAATCTTATCGAGTAATTTCTTATCGTTATCGTTATTGAAAACGCTAAATGGCAAATGCAAGAACTGGTATTTTCCCATTTCTAACACATAAGCATCTTTATCCTTGTAAGCCCCTAAAATCATATCCCACTTGATCATTCCGCCTTCTTTGTCGGAAAGCTTCATGAAGATTTGGCGGCTATCGATTTCGTAGCGGTATTTATCAAATAACTGCTTGTATTGAGCTAATTGTGTGATTCCTGTAAATTGAATCAACCAGAAAAGGATATAACCAATGACACCGATGGCGATAAAAATGTAAATCCAATAGTTTTTATATGTCCCTGTTAAGTTCAAAGCCACGTTTCCTAAAACAAGTGCCAAAGGAATAAAGGCATATTTCCATTGATTCGAGAAAAGCTGGCGCATGCATAATCCAACAAACTTATTTTTTTCTAAGGCGAACTTCTTCGTTTTGATCGCTAAGGGATTAGAAGGTGCTTGCATTTGGCGCTGTTGAGCCCCGTACATTTTAGACATATTGAATGATTTTAAACGCTAATTAAGGCGTAAAGGTACGAAAATTGGATAATTTTGGTAATTTTAAAGCGCACAATTTGAATTAAAGCAATCCCTATGTCTGCCAAACAAGTACTTGATGGCCCAGCCCTCCTCCAAAAAATTCGACGAATTGCCTTTCAAATCTATGAGAATAACTTCGAAGAGACTGAAATTGTTATCGCTGGCATCGTAGGTGAAGGGTTTGCCTTTGCTGAATTGTTGTGCGAAGAGATTAAAAGCATCTCGAAAATCAAGGCGATTCCAGTTAAAATCGATTTAAATAAAGAACATCCGTATGAACGCCCGGTAAAATTCGAAGGTGGAACAGATGCCCTAGAAAACAAGGTGATTATTGTGGTAGATGATGTGTTAAACACCGGTCGTACGTTTTCTTACAGTCTGGCCCCTTTCTTAAGTATGCACGTAAAACGCATTCAAGTGGCCGTTATCGTGGATCGCAACTACAAACGCTTCCCTATTTCCGCAGATTACAAAGGGTACGAGCTTTCTACAACGCTCTCTGAACATGTTCAAGTGATCTTAACGGATCCGGCAAAAAGAGGCGTTTATTTAGCTTAGTTTTTTTGCCAAATTTCCCAAGCTTTATCCGCCTGGCCCTGCAACATCTCCAATCCGGCATAGATGCCACCCACTTTGTGTTCAAGACCCGCCTTTAAGAAAGCCGTTTCCAATGGGTTATAGACGATATCGTATAAATAATGTTGCTTGTTCAATAATTCGTAGGGAATAGGCGGCTTATCATCCACCTTCGGAAACATTCCCAATGGTGTTGTATTCACCAAGAGACCTATTTCCTCCATTAATTCTGGCATTTGTTCGTAGCTCACGGTGTCATCCGATGCTTGACGAGAAACCTTGATTACCTCAAATCCCAAATCCTCTAAGGCCACAATGATCGCCTTCGCTGCACCTCCCTGACCTAAAACACAAGCCTTGAGTGATTCAAAATTTTTGAATTTATCCCAAAACTCCACCGTCGTGCGAAAACCCCAATAATCCGTATTGTATCCGCGGGTGTAGCCGTCTGCAGCGATTTTGATCGTATTCACAGCCCCTATTTGGGCAGCTGCTAAATCAATCTCATCGAGCAAAGGCATCACCACTTGCTTATAGGGAATCGTTACATTCAGCCCTTTCAAATTGGGATTCGCTACTAAAATGGCTTTAAATTCGTCAATACTAGGAATAGGAAATTGTTCGTAAGCATGGGTATCTGAAAGACCCAACTTTTCGAATTTTTCAGTGAAGTAAGCTTTGGAAAAAGAATGACCTAAAGGATAACCAATCAGACCATATAAATGCGAGATTGCCATTTTATTTGCGTTTTGTAATCAATCCCCAAAGAATGGGTAAAACGGATACTCCTACAATGCCTAATACAACTTTCTCAAAATTCGCCTTCACAAATTCATTATCGCCTAAGAAATAACCAGCCGCAGAAATACTGCTGACCCAGAGCGTCGCGCCTAAAAAGCCGTACAATAAATAGACTGGATAAGACAT
>JAGWUO010000117.1 GCA_028868395.1 Cytophagales bacterium
GACGGGTTACTTGTATAAATCCATCGATTTTACCGATAAGGGCAAGTCCTATTCCTTTGTGGAAAAGGTAGAGCTAGTAGCTAAAAATGATTTCGTTTCCTATGCGGCTCAAGCCGGTTTACAATTAGTCGACTTAAAAGGAGACTACCAATTAGCGGAATTTAACGAATTAGAGTCGCCTCGCATGATCTTTACCTGGGCTAAAAAAGCGATTTAATTCTTTTGGAATTTAATACTCACCTGGTTTTCTAGGTCTGGGAAGCTGATCACATAATTTCCAGCCTTCAAAGCAGAGATATCTAAGCTTAATCTGTTATCTCTGACCTCTACTCTATAATCTCTAATCTCTTTTCCCTGTAAGTCGCTCATACGAACACGATAATTAGGCGCCTGAAATGCGTTTGGAACTCCGATATGAAGCACGTCTGTTGCTGGGTTAGGAAACGCATAGAAGGTCGAATACGGATTGTCTGCCGTTGCAGCTAAAATAGTAATGCCATAACTTGCCGTGGCCAAACAGCCATTAATGTCCTTTAACTTCACTTTGTAAACCCCATTCGCCGTAGGTTTGTAGGTGGTTGCTGTTGCTCCCGCTATCGCAACATCGTTGAAATACCATTGAATTTCCGTACCGGCTGAAGTGGTTAAAATACCTTGATTAAAAGTAATTAAAGGTTCTAAGGGATTCGTTGCCGTAATGGTTGATGCTGGAGAAACCACGGGGCAAATCCCATTAAAACTTGAATTGAGAGTATATGATCCAGTGGCATTCACGTCTAATTTATTCGTTGTTGCCCCAGCAATAGCGGTTCCATTTTTATACCATTGGTAAGTAGGTGTTCCTGAAGCGGGCGTCCCCGTTAAAGTGATTTTATCCCCAGCACAAATGGTGGAGGCGCCAGTGGGGCTTACTGCTACGACTGGACTTTGGCCCGTCGTGACGTTTACTTGTACTCTAGGGCTAGGGCAAGCGTAAGATTTAAACTTCATTCCGTACAGATAATAATACCCTGATTGGATCGGAGCGCCATTATAGAGCGCACCAGTTAAGCTAATCACGCCCGGAATAGCATAAGGATAGCCTATGTTCGTAGGCGCATTTACCGTATCTGCTGCGGTGCGGTTGCTGCGGAAAATGGATGCCCCATTGGAGCAGACATGGGACAGCAAGTAATTCCCGGCTTTTGGGAAAGGTAAATTCAAAATCACTTTTTGGCCTTGATCATTTTTGTCATCAATCAGTTGGCTGTTAACTGTTGTGGAATTAGCTGATGTTCTGGTCGCTGTGAGATCTTTCGAAACGGAGGCAATTAGCTCCCCGGTGTCTTTGTCAAAAATCCCGAAAGTCACCGTTCCAGAGGTTCCAATATAAACGGTAGCGGATTCTAAAATAGTCGGTTGCGTCACAACGAAGATGGGTTCTGGTCCAAAGTTTCCGTAATAACTTCCTCCACCAAAAGCCGCCTTTGTGGCAGGCCCCATAGTCGTGCTTAAATTATCAAATGCCGCATAAAATGTCCCAGTTGAAGGTGTTTTCAATGATGCGCCAGCCCCTAATAAAGTTGTTCCATTGTACCAAAGGGGACTTCCATTCGTTGCTGCCAAACTCAATTCACTTGCGCCACTGCATACGGTTCCTGTAACGACAGGCGCGGAAGGATTTTCGATTATTTTATTAATTGCAAATACATCGTTCGATGTGTTTTGGTCCCCCGTTAGTTGGGTGCTCAATGTAAATGTATAATTAGACCCCGCAAGCAGCGTCGCATTACCGGTTACATTCACATCGATTTCTCGTCCAGAAGCGAGCGTATTGACTGTTCCAGTTGCTGTGCCTACAATCGTTGTTCCGGATTTGATTTCTAGGTAAATAGGAACATTGCTTTGTGTCAAAGAACCTGCGTTCTTCACTCGTGCTACAAAATTCGTTGTGCCGGAGCTGGCACAAAAGCCCAATGTTGATTGTGAAACAGAAACTGCTGTGAAGTCTTTGGATGCTTGTAAGATTTGCAAAGCATAATCCTTGGACTCTCCAGATGCAATACTTCCGCATGAAGCAGCTGCGCCAGTTCCACTTTCTGACACCCAACGAATCCGATAGAAATTATCTTGTTTTAAGGTACTTGGGATGGAAATGGTTGTGGCATTAGAGGTTGAATTGTAGAGCTCTTCCCCTGAATCGACAAAATCACCATCCTGATTCCAGTCCGCATAAAGACGGGTTTTTCTTGCGGAAGAGCCATTAAATGTAAATTTTACGGGTAAAGTCGCTCCTAATTCAGCCGTGAAAGCAGGCGTTAATCCTGTAGAGTCTTTCGTTGTCCCTAAGCTAAAAGTTTGAAAATTCGTTGTGCTTGTGGTCGCAGAAACAGCGCAATAAGACGGGCCACCAATTCCCGATATCGCTAAACCAAAGTCTTGCGCACTATTCTTCAAAATTCCTTTGTGACTTACGGTCAACGTAAACGTTTGACCAGGCATCGTGTTATTAATCACGATTTGTTCTACGTTATCTCTGATATTATCTCCCGGAACGGCTAATGCATCTGGTGCTGCTGGGTCCAGTGTGAATGGCAAGAATGTCGAAGACCCACTTGTCAAACGAATATCTACATCATTCACCAAGCGTGGAGTTCGGTCATTTAGGGCAGATGAAGTAGTTCCTTCTGGATCTGTCCAAGCAATCGTTGCTTTTAAGGGACCATTGCCGGAGCTCACAACCGTGTATGTTTTAGTTTGCCCTTGGTTTAATTTTCCTTCCGTTAATAAGTGTGAGTTGCCATCGTTTTTTACCAAAGCTGCAGCTTTGTCCATTTGGATCAGCCCAAAGCCTGATTTATAGTCAGGACCTACTGACTCCATGTCCATTGCCGTGTGTATAGCTACCGCTTTCAGCGTGGAGGCTAACATGAATCGATTATTATTTAGACGATTGTATAATTGTTGAATTAAAAACAAGGAGCCTGCTGCCTGAGGTGAGGACATGGATGTTCCGCTAAGTGTAGTATAGCCTTTGTCTCCCGAATTACTCGTGGAAAATAGACTAGTTCCTATCGCCATCACATCCGGTTTAATGCGGCCATCATCGGTAGGTCCCCAGCTCGAGAAGTTGGAAAGTGTAATATCAGACCCTTTTGTAGGGATAAGTGAGCTGAGGCTTGCTGCTCCTACTGTCAAGATATTTTTAGCCGTCCCTGAGGTGGAAATAATATCATAGCCATCGTTTTTTGAGCGAGCTTTATTTGATGAATCAGTGGTGGTTTTTAAGTAATAATATTCGCCAGCGGCAGGCCCATTTTCGTTACGGCTATTTCCGGCTGATTTTACGATTAGGTAATTGGGAGCATTGTAGGCGATTCGATCCCAGGTTTGGGTATTTGCGTCATAGAGACCAAATTTATAGTCTTCAAATGTACTCACGGCATCATTACCCCACCACTGCCACTTCTTTTTCGTGTCATCATAGACCCAGCCGGCTTGGTAACCATAGGAGTGATTACTGATTAAGAGTGAGGTGGAGGCGGTACTGATTTCGGAATTATCATTTGAATAATCCCACACCTTTAAGTCCGCCTCGTAAGCCATTCCTTTGGCTGATGGACTTACGCCACCTGCCACTAAAATACCTGCTACGTGCGTGGAATGCTCATTTGTCCCTGTTATCGTTTGTTGCGCGACAGCTCTTCCTCCAAACTCCTGGTGAGTCGTCAAAACGCCCCCGCCATCCCACATGCCCAATTTCCCTTTAATGGTATCTGATTTGCCTGTAAGCCCTAAGTTTAAAGAACCTCCGGGGTATAAAAGGTTGGTTTTGGTCATTTTAGCAGCCTGTGCATTCGATTCAGGACGTAGGTACAATGCTTCTCCTATCTCCGAAAAACCTTGGAATGATAGCGTCCGACCCTTTCCAATGTTTTGTTGCAGCGGAATTCCTTTCTTTTTCGCTAAGGCTTGGGCGCCTCGGTATATGGAATCTTGTTGTATTCCAAAACGCAAGGCGCGCTCTTTACGAAAAGCATCTTGTGCCCAGGTGGAAAAACTTAACAAGAAAAGAAGTACTATTTTACTCTTCATATAGCGTTCAATTTACGCAATTATTTAATCTCCACCTTAAACGTTTTTCGGTGGTAATTTGTTAAACCTTTTTCGAGAATGGCTTTTCGGTGCTGTAAGGTAGGATAGCCTGCATTTCGCTCCCAACCATAGCCTGGGTGCTCTAGGGCCATCTTTTCCATCAATTCGTCTCGGTGTGTTTTCGCCAAAATAGACGCAGCCGCAATCGAAAAATACTTCGAATCTCCTTTGATGATACAGGTATGCGGGATTAATGGGTAGCTGTAAAAGCGATTTCCGTCGACCAATAAATGTTCCGGACGTTCCGTCAATTGATCCACCGCTAAATGCATCGCTAAAATACTCGCCTTTAAAATGTTGATTTCATCTATTTTCGCTGCATCCACCTCCGCGATCGCATAGTCGATGGCGTAATCCCGCACTAATCTCTTTAATTCATTGCGCTGGCGCAAAGTCATCTGCTTCGAATCTGTCAAAAATGGATGGTGAAAATCCCTCGGTAAAATCACCGCTGCCGCCACGACTGGCCCTGCTAAACAACCTCTCCCCGCTTCATCCAAGCCGGCTTCTAGCCCAATAGGCGAATAAAAGGGGAGGAGCGCAGCCATCTTAGCGGTTAAATAATAAGCGTTTACCCGTTTTGCTTTCGTCAAAAGAACCCTGCGAATAGGCTAAATGTCCAGAAACGAACGTGTGTTCCACCGAAGCAGACAACGTGTGTCCTTCTAATGGAGACCATCCGCATTGATAGAGGATATTTTCTTTGGAAACCGTCAACGGTTTATTCAAATCCACGATCGCTAAATCCGCCCAATACCCTTCGCGAATGTAGCCGCGGTCTTC
>JAGWUO010000118.1 GCA_028868395.1 Cytophagales bacterium
CAAAACGATTTAGCTACCATTCGCGTTGAAATCAAAAATCAAATTGATCGAATCATCTTAAACGATGTCCCTTTGGCTTCTGAAATTTTGCCGGGTAAAATTAAACTTTCAGGAGATCTATCAGGTGATGGCACTGCACCCATTATCAAAGCGAATGCCATTACTCCTGAAAAAATCGTAAATGGGGCGATTCAAAGTTCTAAGTTAAAAGATTCGAGCGTGGTGGATCAAAAGATTGCCTTTGGGATAAATCCTGCGAAGGTAGGCTTAGCATCAGTCAACAACACCGCAGATCTAGATAAACCCATTAGCACAGCCATGCAAGCGGCGTTAGATACGAAAGCTCCAATTGCTTCCCCTACTTTCTCCGGTACCGTTTCTGGTATATCAGCAACCATGGTAGGGCTTTCTAATGTGAACAATACCAATGACCTCGAAAAACCCATCAGTACAGCCACTCAAACGGCATTAAACTTAAAAGCTACGAACGCAGATTTGACCTTAAAAGCAGACATTGCTGATTTAAATCTAAAAGCACCTATTGCGTCTCCTACTTTCACTGGCAACGTTTCGGGTATAACTTCCACGATGGTAGGCCTGGGAAACGTTAACAATACAACTGATTTGGCCAAACCTATTAGTACAGCCACACAAACCGCACTTGATTTAAAAGCAAGTGTTGCCTCAGTTGATTTAAAAGCAAATACAAGCGACCTTTCCTTAAAGGCTGATTTGACTGATCTTAATTTAAAAGCTCCCATAGCATCCCCTACTTTCACAGGTACCGTCTCTGGCATTTCAGCAACCATGGTGGGACTGTCTAATGTAAATAATACCAGTGACCTCTCTAAACCTATCAGCACAGCCACTCAAACGGCCTTAAATTTAAAAGCTACCATCAATGATTTGGCCTTAAAAGCAAATGCTACCGATCTAGCCCTAAAAGCAAACATGACCGATTTAAACCTAAAAGCACCTATTGCCTCACCCAGTTTCACTGGTAACGTTTCGGGAATAAACGCCACAATGGTAGGATTAGGAAACGTGAATAATACAACTGATTTAGCGAAACCAATAAGTACCGCCACCCAAACAGCCCTTGATTTAAAAGCAAACACGACAGACTTGGAAGCAGGTTTAGCCACTAAAGCAGGCACTTCCTCTCCTACCTTTACCGGAAATGTTTCAGGTATAACGGCAACAATGGTAGGTTTAGGCAATGTGAATAATACCTCAGATGCAAATAAACCCATCAGTACAGCGACGCAAGCTGCTTTGGATTTAAAAGGAACCGTTAAAAAAGTGAATGGAGTCTCACCCAATGCTAATGGTGAAATTGCCATCTCGTTAGGACGCAATTACACGGGAGTATACAATGGGGGATCTTTTACAACAAGCGGAACTCCAGTCGAAGGTGATATTTTTATCGTATCTGCAGATCCTACCGGATCCAATAATGGCCGAACATTTATTTATGTGAGCGGGGTTTGGAATGAAATCACAAACAATATTGGAACTACAGATGCCCGCTATGTGCAGTTAGCGGGTAGCACTATGCAAGGCCATTTACAATTCCCTACGGGTAAAAAAATTACCTTAACTGACCTTCCTGCGCTTTCGACCGATGCGGCAAACAAGGCCTATGTAGATGCCTCCATAACCGCAGATGCAACCTCATTAGCAAATGGCAAAATTAGATTAGCTGGAGATTTAACTGGAACTGCTTCTAGCCCTGCAATTGCAACAGGTGCCATTACTGATGCAAAAATAGCCTCTGGAATCAATCCTACTAAAGTAGGTTTAGGTAATGTAAACAATACGAGCGATTTACTTAAACCTATTAGCACAGCCACCCAAACAGCCTTAGATGCAAAGGCTAGTAGCATTTCATTAGCCTTAAAAGCCCCAATAGATGCTCCCAGCTTTACTGGAACGGTCTCCGGAATAACAAAAACAATGGTAGGACTTGGGAACGTAGATAATACGACGGATGCTTCAAAACCGATTAGCACAGCTACCCAAACAGAATTAGATTTAAAGGCCAGTATCACTGCTCTAAATTTAAAGGCAAATTTGACTGACCTTTCGCTTAAAGCCGATATAACGGATTTGAACCTAAAAGCACCTATTTCATCCCCCACCTTTACGGGTTCCGTTTCTGGTATCACGAAATCGATGGTAGGTTTAGCGAATGTGGACAATACAACAGATTTATCAAAGCCTATCAGCACAGCCACTCAAACAGCACTAAATTTAAAGGTAAGTCTAACGGGTATCGAGACATTGACCAATAAAACACTGACTTCACCTACTTTAACAGCTCCTGTTTTAGGAACACCGGCATCTGGTATAGCTTCGAATTTAACAGGCCTGCCATTGAGTACAGGCGTCACAGGAACCTTAGCCGTTGTGAATGGTGGCACTGGTGCTTCTACAGTAACCGGAATCGTAAAAGGTAATGGAACCACTGCCATGACTGCAGCGGTTCAAGGTACCGACTTCAGTCTAGTTCGCGAGGTTTCTGATGAATATTCTGCGACAGTAGGACAAACAGCATTTACCTTAACCCAGATTAAATCGAGCAATGCTATAATAAAATTTTTCATCAATGGAGTTCGCCTATCTAAAACAGCTTTCAGCTTATCTGGAACTACTTTCACCTATATTCCAGCGAACAACGAGGCCTACACCTTGGTAGCGGGAGATCGAATTCAAATTGATTATTTCTATTAACAATATGAAAAGAATCCTCTTCTTTCTTTTTATTCCGTTTTTGAGTTTTGCTCAATTAACTAAAACAGGATTTAGGCACACGAATCCAACTCTTTTCGTAGATTTTAGCGGTAAAATTGGTAGTGGAAAAGGCTTAGAGCGCTTTGGTAAAAAGACCGTGATGTTCGTTTGTGGAAATAATTTAACCGTAGTACATACCACAACGAATGGTGTAGCGCCTGAAAATAAAACAGTTACGTATGGCACTGTTAGTTCATCCCTCAGTGGTGCTCAAAAATGCTGGATTACCCAGAATTTAGGCTCTACTAATCAAGCCTTATCCGAAACAGATGCAACCGAGTCGGCCGCAGGATGGTATTGGCAATTCAATAAGAAAAAAGGCTATAAAAATAATGGAACAACGACATCCCCCGCCTTTCCTTCAGCTAATAGTAACACTGAAACCGTTAATTGGGGGGCAACAACTGATCCATGTACTTTGGAACTCGGGGCTGGCTGGAGAATTCCGACTGTTACCGAATGGACAAGTGTAAACAATACAAATCTTAGATCACAGGCTTACGCAGGTGTCTTAAAAATGCATGCAGCGGGTTATATCAGTACAGGTTCTGCTAGTACGTTGACGGAAAGAGGGTCAAAATATTTTTACTGGAGTTCTACATCTAATGATGTAAACTACGGAAAAGGATTAGTCATCTATACCACTTCTACCTACAATCAAATATCCAATAATGATAAGGATGCTGGGCTATCAATACGTTGTATTCGGGATTAATCGAGCATGAAATACGTCTTACTTTTCCTTTCTTTTTCTCTATTTGCACAACATTCCGCAGTAGTATTTCCCGTTTATGGTCAAAAACAAGCAAAACGTATTTCGATTGAACAAGTCTTAATTCACATCAGAGAATTAAAAACAAAATCCTCCATTACATACGGAGAAGCTGTTGATTTCTATTACAAAAAAATCGCTTCGACAGGCAAAAATCAGTGGATCGAAAAGCTGGAAGAATTCAGCCTAGATCCGGATTGCCCGGCAAAAAGTCGAATAAAAATCAACGAACAAATTCAAAGTATACGCACCTTACAAATCGGAGAAAAAGCGCCGGAGATTCAAGTGAAAGATTTCCTGCTTTCACAGTATTTTTCTAACAAACCCACGATTCTACTCGTATTTTACAGCCCATCATGCTTTCATTGTACCGAACTTTTGGTCGATTTAATCCCCTATGCTGAAAAGATAAAACTACCCGTCATTGCCATTCAAATAGATGACGAATTGAATCCTTGGACCTTTCCTACCCACTGGAAAACGATTAAAGCAAACAAAAAAATACTTAAAGACTATGGCATTTTTTCCACCCCTAGCCTATTTCTTATCCAAAAAAGTAGTTTTCGAATTAGTGCGATTCCGGAAAACTTGACTGAAATAAAAGAATTCGAACATCTATTTTAGAATTAAATGATTAGCATCATTCTAATGTGTTCGATTTTTGGGTAATTTACGACTATGAAACATGTAGTCCTTTTTGCGATTGGGATCCTTCTCTTATCTTGTGGAAAGAAGCCAGAAACTAGCCTACCCACGGTGGGTCCCATCACCGAATCTATTTATGCCTCTGGCGTATTAAAAACAACTGACCAATACCAGGCATTTGTTACCGTAAACGGTATTATCAATGAGGTTTTGGTTCAAGAAGGTGATTCTGTACACATTGGAAGTCCACTTTTAACCATCACAAACGAAACGCAGCGATTTAGTGCAGAGAATGCTGCATTAGCGGCAAATTTCAATGACCTATCAGCGAATCAGGGTAAACTAGAAGAGGCTAAATTAGTGATTGAAACAGCCAAAAATAAGTTCAGAGTGGATTCTTCCCTTTATTATCGCCAAAAAAATCTTTGGAATCAGCAAATAGGAACGAAAGTAGACTTTGAGCTCAAAGAATTAGCATATCAGACCTCTAGATCAAATTATTTATCCGCTATCCAGAAATACAAAGATTTAAAACGAGCGTTGGAATTTAGTTCATCGCAATCGAAGAAAAACCTTCAAATTTCGACCAATCAAGCACAGGATTTCATTTTGCGATCTAAGACAAACGGTATAGTCTACAGTATATTAAAGTCAAAGGGAGAAATCGTAACTCCCCAA
>JAGWUO010000119.1 GCA_028868395.1 Cytophagales bacterium
GAAGTTGAGTTTTTTTCCGTTTCCTTCTTCTAGAATTTCGATAAAGTAATCTAGGTGAGTCGCTAAACGTACTTTTTCTTCGGAGATGTCGAACTTCTCGATGTAATAAACCACTTCTTGCTCGAAGCGGTTTTGATCGAAATCTTCTTTCAAACCAAGTTCCAAAAGGGCATTGCGCATCCGCTCACGGATACCTGGCATGCGGATTTTGTCTTGTTCTAAAACTTGTGCTAGTCCTGATTTGATGGCAGCAATGTATTCGCGGAATTTGTCTTCTACGACCTTTCCTTCGCGCGCACGGAACTCCTTACATTCTTTGACGGCTTCTTGTACCGCTTCAAAAACTACTTTCCAAAGTGCCTCAATTTCTTCCTCCTCGTCTTGTGTATGATCCGTTGAATTCAAGCTGGGCATTGACATGGCTTGCAAATACAAGGCATTTTCGTCAATGTTCGAGATGCCTAATTCGGTGGCTAATCGTTTTAATTCTGTGAAATAGGTCACTATTTGGCCTTGAGGCAAAATACTTTGTTCAACGTTCTCGTTGTTCTTTTGAAGATGCAGATTCAGTTCCATTTTACCTCGCTCTAATTGCTGGGTAAGGTAATTGCGAATGTCAATTTCTTTAGCTGAAAGCGATTTAGGAACACGACAAAAGATATCCGTAAACTTCGAGTTTAGACTTTTAACTTCGACACGGATTTGCAGGTCTTGGAGTTCTTTTTGGGATTTTCCAAAGCCCGTCATGGAGTAGATCATATAGTTTCTTTTTTGGCCTTAGCCGCTTGGTAAAAAGCAAATGCAATAAATAAAAGCATCGCGATCGAAGCTCCTAAGTCAATTTTATTTCCTGTAATCACGGAGACAGGAGCAAATTTAAATTCAATCGTATGTTTTCCTGCAGGAATCGCTAAACCACGCAATACATAATCCGCTTGAACATGGTTCGTTTCTTTTCCATCAATATAGGATTTCCAGTCCTTGTTTCCTCGGTAATAGATTTCCGAGAAAACGGCAAAGGATGCTTGTTTCGAATCAGAAGTATAGGTCAAATGATTCGGCTTGTATTCTGTTAATTGAATACTACCATCTGTTTTGAATTCTTTGGCAGGTACGAATGCCGCGTCTTTTTGCTCTACCAAAGCCACGTTACGCGGATCAATTTTGCCAATATCAGAGAGCGCTGCATCTGCGGTAGGAACAACTTGGACTGAAGCGACAAACCACGCATTTCCTAATGCTCCTGGATTCGTTTGAGGTGCTAATTGACCTGTAGAATCTGGGCTTAAAATGTATTTCGTATTCAGCATATTCAGGATGTTCATCTGTCCTGGATTGCCTGTGAACTGTTTCTCAATCAATTCTTGGTATCGACGTAATTTAGCCGCGTGGTAACCGCCTAAAGATTGGTGGTAATAAGACGTAGTCGCATCGCTCATAAAGTTCGTCGCCACATTTACCACGCGGTAGTGTGATGAATCCTGTAAGATTTTTTGATCTGCAGGTGTAGGTAAGATTTGTTCGTCTAGCGTAGCTTTAGAAACAAAGAAATCTTTTCCAAAATAGCGTTTCGCCACAGGAGTTAAATCAAAAATGCCTAAAAGAACTAAGGCAATCAACCAGATAGATTTTTTTACTTTCCCGGTACTAGCAAGCCCTAAAATGCCCGCCCCGATTAATACGATGAAGAAACTGCGGAAGGCATCCGATTGAAATAATTCGATTCGATCAAGCTGAATAGACCTCCAAATTTGGTTATTAAGTGTCGTGTCTTGAATCAAAGCTCCACCAAAATTAGGTCCTTTAAAATCAAAGAATAAATCCGGTGCCATCCCAAAAAATAACGCAAGCCCACCACTTAATGCGGCTGCATATAACAACGGCTTTTTAACATCAGACCAGTTGGATTTTTGCTGAATGAATCGGATTAACCCTAGGATTCCCAAGGTTACAAAACCTAATTGAACGAAGGAAAGTACCATCGTAATGGCTCTGAACTTGTTGAATAGGGGGAAGTATTGGAATAAAATTCCATTGAAGAAGAAATATTTACCCCAAGAGAAGGTGATAAATAAGGCCGTAAAACCGATGATCCACCACTTTTCAGCAGATTTGATGTAGAAGGCGCCAAATAAAAATAAGAAGATCACCAAGGCTCCTGCATAAGCTGGGCCAGCCGTATAGCTTTGATCTCCCCAATAAGCCGGTCCTTTTTCCACAAATCCTAAGGCTTGTTCGTCTGGAATACCCGCGTTTGACATCGTTTGGTAGGTATTAGAAGACGTTCCTCCTAAATCTCCTGCAGAAGCACCACCCATGAAATTGGGGATTAATAAAGTACCCGTTTCGGCGATACCATAAGACCAATCGAAGGCGTAGGTTTGGTCTAAACCATCTCCACGCGATTTATTGGCGCTTAGTTCGGAGGCGCCGCGCGTCGTTTCTTTGGCATATTCGTAGTTATTCCAAAGGCGCATCGAGTGCGTTCCCAAGGCTAAAACAAGCCCTAAACCTAGTAATAATCCACGTTTCAGCCATTCTATCACTGTTTTGTGGATGATGGCTTGCGATAAGGTGTAGATTTTGTAGAATCCAATGATGAAGAATAGGTAATAGGTAATTTGGACGTGGTTAGCGTATAATTCTAATGCCATTCCTAAGGTGAATAGAGCTGCACCTAGCCATTTGCGATTTCCCCAGCCTAATTTCACACCCGCTAAAACGATAGGAGCGTAGGCTAACGCAATGACTTTAGAGGTATGACCTGCCGGAATAATCACCATGTTATAGGTCGCAAAGGCGTAGAAAACGGCCCCAGCAAAGCCTAAAATAGGAGAGGCGCCCATCGACCACAACAAAATATACATCCCTAACATCATCAGGACAAGCAAATTCACGGGACTGGGAAGGAGATTGGTTATGAAAGAACCTACTTTGGCAGAAATAGAGTAGGGATAAGACCCGGAAATTTGATAGGTGGGCATCCCGCCAAACATCGAATTCGTCCACCACGCATCCTCACCGGTTTTCTCCTTGTATTGTAAGCTCTCCTGTGCCGCCGCCTGGGCTTGCTGAATATCGTGTTGAATCAATACTTTACCTTGTAGAACGGGTCCACAATAAATAAAAGCGATCAATAGGAAACCCAAAAGGACAATCCCGTGGGGGGCAAAGGAGCGCAAATTAATTTTCATAGGTTATGAAATCGATACTAATTCAAGTTCAAATGTTAAATCACGACCAGCTAATGGGTGATTTGCATCTAATGTTACGTGAGAATCTGTCAAATCTGTGATCACCACTTCGACCACATGGCCACCATCTTGGTGCATAGACAAAGAAGCCCCTAATTCTAATTCGATATGAGGAGGGATTTGAGCGCGCTCAAGGGTAACGGTATTTTCTGGAGAATGCTCGCCATAAGCCTCAGCAGCCGGAATAACAACGGTTTTTTTCTCTCCAATGGTCATTCCAGTCACGCCATCATCAAAACCTTTGATGACCATACCTGAACCTAATTGAAATTCAAGGGGTGTTCTTCCTACAGAAGAGTCAAAAATAGAACCGTCGGTGTGTTTACCTGTGTAGTGTACGGCAACCTTGTCGCCGGTTTTTGCAATAGACATAATGAATCGTTAAAATTTAAAAATAAGCTACAAATAACACGAATTTTCGGACGCTTTCAAAGCAAATGGACTCACCATTTACCATTCACCATCATCTCTAATCTCTTATCTCTACTCTATAATCTATAATCTCCTTTATTCTTTGTGCTTTATGCTTTATTCTTTACAAAGAGATGCTCGGTACTTCAAGGATAAGGTGTCTCCCAGCTCTATCGCCGTCTTAAAATCCAAGCAGGCATCATCGATCAAACCTAAATGCATCAGATTTAAACCCCGATTATAATATGTTTCGGCATAATATGGATAGCGAATGATTGATTTTGAAAAGTCCCGAATGGCCCCTTTATCGTTCCCTAGTTTGGATTTGAAATAGCCACGGTAGAAATAGTAATCTGCATTGGTGGAATCCAAGCGAATAGCCTTTGTTAAATCGGAGATGGCACCTGAATATTCTTCCATCGATCCTCGGGAAAAGGCTCTGGCGAAGTAGATTTCAGGGTTTTTGGGGTCTTTTGTTAAAGCCACCGAAAAGTTATACGTCGCTTCCTTGTATTTTTCTTGCTGGATTTGACTTAGTCCAGCGGCATATTGCAGCATACAGCTGCTCAAAAAAAAGAGGGCAAAAAGAGAGGCTAATAAACGGATCATTTAAAAGTAACGATGGTGATTCCCGCACCGCCACGGTCTGCGTGTTCGTCAGTAATGTTTTTAATTTCTCGGTATCGCTTTAATTGTTCGCGAATTAAAGTTCGTAAAATGCCATCGCCTTTTCCGTGCAAAATTTGAACTTCTGGAACGCCTAACAGTAGGCAATCGTTGATGTATTGGTCTAAAATAACATAAACTTCCTCGCCACGCTTCCCTCTAATGTCCAGCTTGAGTTGAAATTGTGCCATGCGATCATTGATGTCGATGCCGCGAAGTGGGGCTGAACTTTTCTTCTGTTGTTTAGGCGCGACGATTTTTTGGAGGCGATTTAATTTGATCGTACTGCGAATGGCTCCCAGAGAAATGACTGCGTCTTTTCCTTTAAGTTCCATGATTTGTCCCAAAGTAGGTTCGTCGCCACTTCCTTTAATCACCACCCAATCTCCCACAGCGATAGGAGAGTTAGCATAAACGATTCCTGGTGTTTCAGAAACGACCTTTAAAGGTGCCTCCGTTTTTAATTCTTTCTGTACAAATTGCTCTA
>JAGWUO010000120.1 GCA_028868395.1 Cytophagales bacterium
ACTTGCCTCTACATCAATCAAGAGCTCTGCAAGGAAATAAAAACTCCCCTTTTTCGGAATAATCAAATTCGCATTCTTCCCAATCCAACCTAATCCTGATTTTTTCGCCCAGGCTTTTTCTAAAACTGGTGCAGAATCGACAAACATCCTCCCCGAAAACTCCCCTATCTCAATTTGCAAAGCATCCCATAACGATTGCATCTTGTCCTTTATGACCCGGTGGTAATCTTCTCCGTAAGCGTATTTTGAAATTTTAAAATCTTGTACGGCGATTTCCTCTGCAGGAAAATAATTATACACGAGGGAAACGACGGTTTGGCAACCGTCCACCAGCTTACGTGGATCCAGTCGTTTATCGAAATGATTCGCCATATAGGCCATTTCACCGTGTTGATTCGAGTTCAACCAAGCCTCTAAACGCGGCGCTTCTTCCTCTAAGAATCCCGCCTCTGAAATACCGCAAAAGGCAAAACCAAAAGACTGTGCTTGTGCCTTAATCAAACGGGAAATTTCTGCTGGACTTTTTGACATTTGTTTAAAATTACGAAGGTCATTTCATTTATGCCAAAGTGTCAGAAAATTGTTTTTGGTATTGAATTTGTAAAGGGAAGAACGCAATCGTAATTTTGTATCATGAAAAAGAAAGAAAACGAACAAACGCCTGAGGAAGAAATTATCAATCAAACAGAAGAAACAAGCCCAGAAACGGAAGAAACGGCACCTGTCGATGAATTAGCGGAGATGAAGGAGAAATACCTTCGCCTGTATTCAGACTTCGAAAATTTCCGTAAACGTACGGCTAAAGAGAAAATAGAACTCATCCAAACCGCATCGGAACGTTTAATCGTTGACTTATTGCCTGTCATTGATGACTACGAGCGTGCGTTAGCCAACGCTCCTGAAGGAGAAATCTCTGAAGGAACGCAATTAATCTTCGCAAAAATCGGTAACATTCTACAATCCAAAGGGTTGAAAGAATTACCCGCTAAAGGCGAAGTTTTCGACGCAGAAATCCACGATTGCATTACGCAATTCCCTGCCCCATCTGAAGAAGAAAAAGGCAAAGTGGTAGAAGTAGTGGAGAAAGGATATACATTAAATGAAAAAGTCATCCGCTTTGCGAAAGTGGTGGTCGGAAATTAATAGAAAATGGCGCAAAAAAGAGATTATTACGAGATTTTAGGAGTTTCTAAATCCGCATCGGAGGACGAAATCAAGAAGGCGTACCGCAAAATGGCGGTAAAGTACCATCCAGATAAGAATCCTGATAACAAGGAAGCGGAAGAAAAATTCAAGGAAGCAGCGGAAGCCTACGAGGTATTAAGTAATTCCCAAAAGAAAGCCCAATACGACCGTTTCGGTCACGCAGGAATGGGCGGCGCAGCTGGCGGTGGTTTTGGCGGCGGCGGAATGAACATGGAGGATATCTTCTCACAATTTGGAGATATTTTCGGTGGTGGCGATGATAGCCCATTTGGTAGCTTCTTTAACCAAGGTCGTGGCGGCGGAAGACGTCAGCGCAAAGGAACCGATCTGCGTATCAAACTCAAATTGAATTTAGAGGAGATCGCCAACGGTGTTGAAAAGAAAATCAAGGTAAAACGCCACGTCGCTTGTAAATCTTGCTCTGGAAACGGATCTAAAAACGGAACAGACCTAAAAACCTGCGGCACTTGCCAAGGTTCAGGTCAAGTACGTCAAGTACAACAAACCATGCTGGGCCAAATGGTCACTTCCTCTACCTGCCCTCACTGTAGTGGAGAAGGTAAGACGGTAGGAGCGAAATGTGGCGATTGCTTTGGAGAAGGCCGTGTACTAGAAGAAGAAATCATCCCAATCAAAATCCCAGCTGGCGTTTCAAACGATATGCAGCTATCGATGTCAGGAAAAGGAAACGTTCCACCGCGTGGTGGTGTGGCCGGTGATTTATTAATCGTCATAGAAGAAGAAGCACACGATCTATTACACCGTGATGGAAACAACGTCATCTATGATTTGTATGTAAACTTCGTGGATGCCGCTTTAGGCACCTCAGTCGAAGTTCCTACCATCGGTGGAAAAGCAAAAATCACTTTAGAGGCTGGAACCCAAAGTGGCAAAATCCTTCGCTTAAAAGGCAAAGGCATCAAAGAGCTAAACGGATACTCAGTAGGTGATCAATTAGTTCATGTGAATATCTGGACACCTAAGCAAGTGAGCAAAGAGGAAACCGAGTTATTAGAAAAACTACGTGACTCCCCTAACTTCGCCCCTCAACCTGGGAAATCGGAGAAAGGATTCTTTCATAAGGTGAGGGATATGTTTTCATAGAAAAGCTTCGCTTTTCCAAAGAGCAAAGTTCAAAGAGCAAAGTTCAAAATTCAAAGCACAAAGTTCAAAGAGCAAAGTCAAAATATCAGTAAAACATAAAAAAAGCGGCAGTGCCGCTTTTTTTATTCCAAATTTGAACATTGAACTTTGGTATTTGATTTACTGCAACCTACCTAACTGCTTATTAAACTTCGCCTCTAAGGCCTGGTATTTCGCAGGGTTCACTTTCGAAGCCTTCAATGCAGAAACGACTAAGTTCATTTCGTAGATGGCAATTTGCACATCACGTTCGTGAGATGAATAGCGCCCATCTAAATAGTAATCCAATAATTGATCATCACGATCAACAATTCTTTTAGCGATTTTAAGGGCAGATGGAGCATCGCCTACTGCTACGTACAATTCCACCATAGAAGCAGAGAATTGATCGTAAGGAATGACCTTGTCTGGCATTTTTTGGTCTAAATAATCCAAGACCTTCTTCGCCTTCGCGTAATTTCCTTCGCGGACTAATTGATCCGCTAAGCGATACACACTTAAGCGAGCTGTTACCGAAGGAATTCCTAAGTAAAAATCACCATGGTAATAAATCTTGTCGTTATCCAAACCTCTCCAATACATCTTTTTCAAAATGTTATCAGACATGATCTGTGTATTGACATAACCATCATTCGCACCAGGAATCTTGAAAGGCATCAAACGATACGCGTAGCCTTCCAGTTGCATTGATTCTTTTAAACCTAAATATTGGTCATTAGGCAACGTGGATGCAAAATAGATCGGACGTTTCCAGCCAGAAACCGCATTGTTTGAGATGATCTCTAATTGAATCAATTCCCCTTTGTAGATGTTGTGAGATGGCAATTTCCAACCAAGTGCTGGAGACATGTAGGGAACGAATTGCTTAGGGAACCAGTTCGTTTTAGCCACCGCAGCGATATCTACTGGAATCACAACTGAATCCGTAGGCAAGGTATTGATCGTTTCTCCTAACTGTGTTTGCTCTTGGATAGAAGGACTATCCTTATGCAATAAGTCCAAATAATCCGGTAAGGACATAGCCGTTAAACCCTCCTTAGGATTGTACAATATTTGATCATTAATCCCTTCCATTAATTGATCTTTCGATAATTTAATCGGTAATGGTTGAGATTCGTAGGTCTTGCGCTTCATTTGATCGATGTACCAATCTGTTCCTAGAAGGGACAAGTTACAAACACGAACGTCTGTTCTGAATCCTTCGACTTCTTGTACGTACCAAAGAGGGAACGTATCGTTATCCCCTCCCGTAAATAAAATGGCATTAGGAGCGCAGGAATTCAAGAGATTTTTGGCAAAATCGATTTGGTGCACACGACCGCTTCTATCGTGGTCATCCCAGTTTTGTTGGGCCAAAATCGCCGGAGCCGTTAAACCTAATAAAGCAGCAATCGCCCATTTGGCCTTATCTGCTTTCACAAACTTTTGAATAAACTCAAGTATCTGCATGACCGCAAACCCCGCCCAAATCGACATAAAGTAGAATGAACCCACGAAGATGTAATCACGCTCACGCGGTTCTGTAGGCGGCGAATTCAGGTAAACGGTTAACGCCACACCGGTTAAAACAAACATCAAAATTGTCACCAACAGATCCTTGTCGTTCTTGCGAAGCATATAAAAGAATCCTAATAACACGAAGATGATCGGTAGGAAGAAGTAATTGTTACGCGCCTTATTGTTGCGTAAAATGTCCGGTAATTTCGATGTATCCTCGAACGTATTGATCGCCCAAGCATCTTGGAAATCGCTTTCACGACCCACAAAATTCCAGAGTAAATAGCGCATGTACATATGCCCCAACTGATGCGTAAACAGGAATTCAAGGTTCTTGCCAAAACTTGGCTTCTCCCCTGCAGGAATGCCTAACATCTCCTGGTACAACTTAACGTGATTCGCTTGATTCGAATAGACACGTGGCAACAACATCATTTGAGTCTTATCGTATTCGTACACCGGTTTCTTTGTGTATTCTACGTATTTCCCGTCCTTCATTTTATAGATAGGTGTCTCAGCACCTTCTTTGTAACCCGTTACCTCAGCGGTGTATACAGGTCCATAAATCAACGAACGTTCTCCATATTGCTCGCGTTTCAAGTACTTCAAGAAGTTCAAGATATTGCTCGGATCATTCTCATTAATAGGTGTATTATAACCCGAACGCACTAAAGCAACCGTGTAAGTTGAATAACCGATTAATAAGAAGACGAATGAGAATAGGGCTACGTTGAGTACTTCCCTTCCTTTGGCATAGGAAAAACGAATCCCAAAAACCACCGCAGCAATCAATAAAATCAAGAAAACGATTGCACCAGAGCCATAAGAGAAGCCCAACGTATTCACGAACGTCAACTCAAATTGGAAGGCCAAACTAGGTAAACCTGGAATGATTCCCGCATTGATAATACCTAAAATAAAGAGCGCGGCTAAGATCGAAATTACCCCACCCGTTAACGTAG
>JAGWUO010000121.1 GCA_028868395.1 Cytophagales bacterium
CCATTTCTTACTAAATCTGGAAAGAATTGTAAGAAGAACGTTAATATAAGTAAGCGAATGTGCATTCCATCGACATCGGCATCGGTCGCAATGACAATTTTATTGTAACGCAGATTATCTAAAGAATCTTCGATATCTAATGCGTGCTGCAAAAGATTAAATTCCTCGTTTTCATAGACAATTTTCTTCGTCAGGCCAAAGCTGTTTAATGGCTTTCCTCGTAAACTAAATACGGCCTGCAATTGCACATCGCGTGATTTAGTGATACTTCCTGAAGCGGAATCTCCCTCCGTAATAAACAAGGTAGTGTCGTGACGTGTCTCCGATTTTTCGTCGGATAAGTGAATTCGGCAATCTCTTAATTTCTTGTTATGAAGGTTCGCTTTCTTTGCACGCTCATTGGCTAACTTCTTAATACCGGCAATATCCTTGCGCTCGCGCTCTGATTGCAAAATTCGCTTTAATAAAGCGTCTGCTGAAGCTGGATTTTGGTGTAAATAATTATCTAATTCTGTCTTCACAAAATCCCCTACAAACGTTCGGATGGAGGTAGAGTTCGAATCAGGTGAAATAGTGGTGCTACCTAATTTTGTCTTTGTTTGAGATTCAAAAACGGGCTCTTGAACACGAATTGCGATGGCACCTACGATACTCGCACGTACATCAGAGGGGTCAAAATCCTTTTTAAAAAACTCGCGCACTGTTCTCACAATCGCTTCTCTAAAGGCCGCTAAGTGCGTTCCTCCTTGAGTTGTATTTTGGCCATTTACGAAGGAATAATATTCCTCTCCGTATTGATTATTGTGCGTAATAGCTAACTCTATGTCGTTCCCCTTTAAATGAATAATTGGATAACGATTTTCCTCCGCATTCGTCTTTTTAGAAAGTAAGTCGAAAAGTCCATTTTGGGAAAAATACTTTTCTCCATTAAAATTAATGGTCAATCCCGCATTTAAATAGGCATAATTCCAAAATAAGGAATCTAAATACTGCGGAATGAAATGGTAATTCTTAAAGATCGTATTATCAGGTTCAAATTGAACGTGAGTACCACTCTTCGCATTGGATGGCTCAATTCCAGCCGATTCTGCCGTTAATTCACCCTTGCAAAACTCCGCCCATTTAGTCTGGCCGTCTCGGTAGGATTGTACTTTAAAGTAATTGGAAAGCGCATTCGTGGCCTTTGTACCCACACCGTTCAAACCTACCGACTTTTGGAAAGCGCCTGAATCGTATTTACCACCGGTATTAATTTTAGAAACGCAATCAATTACCTTTCCTAAAGGAATACCACGACCATAATCACGCACTTCTACCTTATGATCAGAGATTTTAACGTCAATGGACTTGCCATTTCCCATCATATGCTCATCAATCGAGTTATCCATAATCTCTTTAACGAGAACATAGATACCATCATCCACTGATGACCCATCGCCTAATTTACCAATATACATACCCGGACGAAGCCGAATATGTTCTTTCCAATCTAGGGAACGAATACTATCGTCGTTATAAACAGGTGCGTTATTTTGATTTTCTTCCACTGACATAATTTTACACTAAATTATCAAATAGTTCGCGATTAAGAAAGAGGCTTGATTGAATTAATTAGGGCAAAAAAAGGACTAACGGATTAAAAGCCTGTTTCATTGGTTTTTAATGCTGTGAAAAAGAGGATAACTTGCGGTTGCGTTGCAGTAGTCGCCACTGCGTGCCTTAGTCGCCTTTGGCTTGGTCACGACTTCGTCGTTTAGTCGTCACTATGTGACCTAGTCGCCTACGGCTCAGTCATCGCTTCGCGATTTAGTCGTCACTTTGTGACTTAGTCAAATAAATAGATAGCATGAATGTAAAAGAAAATGTATTAGAGGGTTTGCGCTCCATCAAGGGAAATTTGCTCAGAACAGTATTGACTGCGCTTATTATTTCTTTGGGGATTACGTCTTTAGTTGGCATTTTAACGGCTATCGACGGCATTCAAAGTTCAGTGGATAATTCATTTTCAGGCTTAGGGGCAAATTCTTTCGATATACGTAACCGCCCCGCAATGCAAGTAAGACGTGAAGGGCAGAAAGAAAAACGCTTTAAAAACATCGATTACCGTCAGGCGAGTCACTATAAATATTTATTTACGGCCAAAGGTAAAGTATCCCTCAAGACAAATGTAAACAATAACGCCATAGCGAAATATGCTTCTAAGAAGACTAATCCTAATACACGTGTATTAGGAATAGACGAGAATTTTATGGAGTTAAAAGGCTATAAAGTAGGAGCGGGACGTAATTTCTCTCCTAACGAGCAATTAAATGCCATTAACGTTTGTATTCTAGGAGTCGATGTCATTGACCAATTGTATGAAAAAGAAAGCCCGATTGGAACAGAAATTGTTGTATCAGGCATCAAATTAAAGGTAATTGGTGTCTTAGACAAAAAGGGAAATATGATGGGGGGCGGAGATGATCGTGTTATTATGGTTCCTCTTGAAACAGGTCGAAAAATGGCTGTAGGTCGTAATCTTACTTTTGATATCACAACTTCCTCCTCTAAAATCACTAATCTGGATGATTTTATGGAAGAGGCGCGGGGCGCGATGCGAAAAGTTAGAATGGACCCAATTGGAATGGAGGATTCCTTCAGCATAGATCGCTCTGATTCTATCGCTAAAAGCTTTGAAAGCATCACCGGTTCACTACGCATTGGTGGATTCGTGATAGGTTTTATTACTCTTTTAGGTGCAGCAATCGCGTTAATGAATATTATGATGGTTTCTGTGAGTGAGCGTACTCGTGAAATTGGCATCCGGAAATCATTAGGTGCTACACCTGGCCGAATTTTACAACAGTTCTTAATTGAAGCCATTGTGATTTGTTTACTGGGGGGAATAGGCGGGATTATGTTGGCGATTCCTATCGGAAATCTAATTGCCCAAGCTATTAGTTCAGGAGCGGCCAGCTTTATTATACCTTGGTTATGGATGATGACAGGTATTATTATTTGTATTATAGTGGGCTTATTTTCAGGAATTTATCCTGCTTTTAAAGCATCCAAAATGGATCCTGTAGAGGCTTTACGCTACGAATAATATAGAATTTATCAATAGCATATTTGCGAAAGCAAATGATTTAGCCTAGTTTTGCATTGCAATTTTGAATTGCCCAGATGGCGGAATTGGTAGACGCGCTGGTCTCAAACACCCGTGGGTGCAAGCCCGTGCCGGTTCGACTCCGGCTCTGGGTACAAGCCTCTCAAGCAATTGAGAGGCTTTACCTTTTTAAGAGGGTAGATTATCTTTCCAAACACCATAGGCGTCTTCGTAGGCATTCTTCAAACCAGCATCAGGTTGAATCGTCTTCAATACCTTAATATGACTTACAGCTTCCTCTTCATTAGCATAATAACCCACACCAGCACCAGCCCCTAAAGCAGCACCAAACGCTCCATCCGATTCCAATAATTCAACTGACGCACCAGAGGCATTTACGATTGCTTGAGTGAATAAATCACTTAAATACATATTGGCCATTCCGGCTTTTAATTTTTTAGGCTTAACACCTACATTACCCAATAATTCAATACCATAGACCATCGAGAAGGCAATACCTTCCTGAGCGGCCCGAATAATATCAGCTGATTGATGTCGATTGAAATCTACATGCTGAAAACTTCCACCTAGGGTTTGATTTTGGAAAATACGCTCTGCACCATTGCCAAAGGGCATGCAAACTAAACCATTCGTCCCAATAGTTGCTTTTGCTCCTAAGTCATTCATTTGGGAATAAGAAAAAGAAGAGAAGAAATTTTGCTTCACCCATCGATTCAATATACCTGTTCCATTGATACACATTAATACACCCACACTCGTTTTAGCAGCCGAATGATTCACATGGGCAAACGAATTAACGCGATTTTCTTTATCAAACTTCAACTCATCTGAAATCCCATAAACTACACCCGATGTCCCTGCGGTAGTCGCTATATCACCAGGTTGTAAAACACCCAAGGAATAGGCATTATTGGGCTGATCTCCTGCCTTATAAGTTACCTTAACATGATTGCCTAAACCTAATTCAGAAGCTATCGCTGTAGTAATGGTTCCATGGTCAGAAAACAAAGGATGAACAGGAGGGAAGATCGATTCAGGGAATCCATAATAAGCCATTAAATCGTTAGCTGGATGAGAACCTTTAAAGTCCCATAAAATACCTTCTGACAATGCTGATGCTGTGGTAGTGAATGAGGAAGTAAAACGTCCAGCTATAAAATCACCAGGTAGCAATACCTGCGTAATTTGTTCAAAAATAGAAGGCTGATTTTCTTTCACCCACGCTAATTTAGCGGCAGTGAAATTACCTGGAGAATTCAAGTAGTGACTTTGGCAAAATGATTCTCCTATCGCTTTATAGGCCTTTTCGCCGTAAGGAGTCGCACGCGAATCACACCAAATAATGGATGGACGTAACACTTGTGAATTTTTATCAATGACTACTAAACCATGCATCTGATACGATATGCCAATGGCACCAATATTATTAGGGTTGTATAAACCCGTTGCATTCGCTTTTAAAATAGCTTGTTTAACGCAATACCACCAATGCTCAGGATCTTGTTCCGCAAAACCTGGTTGGGGGGAGGAAATCTCATTTTCAACCTCAGGATAAGAGGTTGAATAAATTAATTGTTGGTTTGCAGCATCAACAATACTAACTTTAATGGAAGAAGTTCCCACATCAATTCCGCACAGAATCATTTTAAATAGGTTTAATGTTAAAAATCGGCATAAAGAAACACCA
>JAGWUO010000122.1 GCA_028868395.1 Cytophagales bacterium
AACAGCCACCGAATCTGTTATTAGGACCTTAAGTGATTTCAAGAAGGAAGGCTATTTAGATGTCAAGGGAGGTGAAATGACCTTGAAGAACATCGAAGGACTAGCTAAACTCAAATATTAGCTAAACGGATGACAGATAATCGGACTGAGGCTAGAATGGGCTAAGTAGTCAGAATAGGCCATTCCGATGCCCCAAGCTCCCCTAAAGAGTAAAATTCCCGCCACTAACCAACCTAAGTAATGAAAGATGGGTTGTTTCTTTAATTTGGAGTTTCCCCAAATATATAATTGAAGCGCTGGTAAAGTCGCTATTCCTAAAACGATCATACTAAAAGCTCCTAAATAAGGTGTTGGTTGAATCAAAGCCACACTTAAACCTGCCACTACTAATCCACATGGCAATAATCCATTAGCCATTCCTAAAACAAAATAGCCCATCGGTCCCATTTTTGCTCCTATTTTTTGTAATCTCTTTCCGATGGATTGATGTAAAAAGGCGAGTGGACCCTCCCCTATGTTTTGGCTTAGAATAAGCAATATCAATACGCCTGCTAACAGATAGTAGTAGGTCCAAATCGAGGGGAATAACCAAATAGAACCGATGACTGCCACTAAATAGCCAAGTATTCCATACATGATAATTCTCCCCAAAGGATACAAAAACAGTCTAAAGGGCGAATTACCTCTCGCATTAATTTGAGCCACGATGGGACCACACATCGCGAAGCAATGCCAGCTACCAGCTAAACCAATCAGAAAGGTGTAATACCAAGTGTGCATTTAAGGAATGAGTATTCTTTGTTCTTCGATATAGCTTTTGCCGTCTTTCTCCCAAGTTAAACTCACATTCCAAGGTCCTCTCACTAAAAAGGGGGTGTTAATTAGTGCAAGCCCTGTCGAATCCGCTGAAATTTGTAAAGTCTTATCTTGCCTTCCATTAGATGGCCGATAAAAGACTAAATTTCCTATGCTTACTGACGCAGGGAATTGAATTTTAGCCTGTTTAAAATCGGAAGAAAAATCCAAACTTGCCTTAGAACTTAAGGCCGCTGTTTGCTTTCGCTCATTGATTTTCTGTTGAAACGCCTGTCCATCTGCGTAGTAGTTTTTGCCTACTAGCTCAATAGATTCCTTGGACATATTGACATAGAAATAGGCCATAAATGCCCCAAAAAGTACAAAGGTGACAATAATGCCATGTCCCCAATTAAAGCTAAATTTATTCATCTGGTTGTATAAAACTGGTTTTGATAATCTCTTCTTTTCCACTTGTTTCGGTTATTTGAACCGGAACTTTCTCCCCATTCTTCCATTTACCAAGTTTGATTCGGAGGAAAAACTCCCCTTTTGCCATTTTTCCCGGGTTCACTAAATTGAGAGGTTTTCCCACCCAAACAATTTTGAAAGTTTCAGGCGCTTCGATTCTAAAGCTTTGCTTTTCCATCGACTTATTTAAAACTTCTATTTGGTATAAATTACTTACCTCGTTTGTCTTTTCATCCAGCTGGAAAATCATTCCAGGCGTACGAAGAAGTGTGGTCTCGAAATTAGTGCGTGTGACTAACATATAGGCTAATCCAGCAATAATTAAGGCCAAAACGGTGCTATAAGCTCCTATCCGTAAGGTAAACTTAAGTTTTTGTCCGGTATTTACCCCATTCAAAGAATCATACCGAATTAATCCGGTAGGTTGATGCGTCTTTTCCATCACCCTATCACACGCATCAATACAGGCAGTGCATCCGATACATTCTAATTGGTTACTTCCATTTCGAATATCTATTCCGGTAGGGCAAACACGAACGCACCAATGGCAATCAATACATGCACCCTTATTTTCACCTTTTCCGCGTGGTTCTCCCCTTTTATGATCGTATTGTACGAGTATGGAATTGTTGTCCAATAATACTCCCTGTAACCGACCATAGGGGCAAATCACCATGCAAACCATCTCCCTAAATCGGGCAAAAACGAAATAGAATACCGCTGTAAAAATTAGCATAGCCACTAAACCCACTACGTGATCTACTGGTGACTCAGTAACTAATTTTAGCCATTCCCTTTTGCTGATGATGTACATCAAAAAGGTGTTTGCTATGGCGAAAGACATCAAGACGAATAGGGTATGTTTGGTTCCTCTTTTTAGGATCTTCTCGGTATTCCAAGGGGATTCTGCTAGCTTTCTTTGGGCTTTATCATCTCCCTCGATCCAATATTCAATCTTCCTAAATAACATCTCCATGAAGATGGTTTGCGGACATGCCCAGCCACACCAAATGCGGCCAAATAGCACCGTAAATAAACTGACAAACAAGAGGAATGCCACTAAGCCAAGGGCGACTAAATGGAAATCTTGTGGGAAAAACGGCACACTCCAAAAGATGAATTTCCGCTCTAGTACATTAAACAGAAATATCGGATTCCCTTTATATTCTAACCATGGTAATCCAAATAAAAGCGTTAATAAAAGGTAAGAGAAATACGTTCTTAGGCGATAGAACTGACCGATAATACGACCTGGGTAGATCCATAGTCTTTTCCCATCCTTCGTCTGGTTATACAGATGGTTTCTATAATCATCGTTATCAATATTGAATTCTGACATAAAAAAAAGAGGGTCCGTTGCCGGACCCCTTAAAATTAAAACGGAGACTTTTCTCGGCAGGTCGTAATTCCAAAAGGTTTATATAATAAACACACTCGGACAATTCCAGTTAATGCGATAACAGCAGCTACGATGTAAACTGTCAAGGCTAGATTAGCTGGGATGATTTTAGCATACGCTAAAATGGCTAAGCTTACAGCAATCGCTAATCGAAAGATGCGATCCATTTTACCTACGTTCTTTTTCATATTTAGGGTGTTTGAGTTTCAGTTCCTTGTGGTTCTTTCGCTCCTGGAGGATTGGTCCCTTGAAGCGTTAGAATATAAGAGGCAACTTTCTGAATTTGCAATGGATTTAAGGTCTTATTCCACGCGATCATCCCTTTTTCAGGAACACCATGGGTTATTGTCTTAAATAATGCTTTCACATTACCACCGTGAATCCAAAACTTATCAGTTAAGTTAGGCCCCACGCCTCCTTGCCCCTTATCTCCATGACAAGCTACACAATTTGTCGAATAAATTTGTGATCCCTCTGTTAAATCTTTGGCCTCTTTAACTACTGTTACATTGTCCTCGTTAACTGAATTAGCGAACTTCTTTAGGTACTCTTCTCTGGCTTTTTCAGCAATGGTAACCTCGTTTTTATATTCCGTTTCTTGAATATTCCCATCTTGGTAAACGTGGTAATATAGGCCATATACGACAGCGAAAAGAATGGTTAAATAGAATAAATACATGAACCAAGGCGGCGTAGGATTATCTAATTCCGCAATATCATCGTATTTGTGATCCATTAAGAGATCTTTTTCTTTTTCCAAAGGTTTTAATCCTGTGAAGCTATCCCACCAAGACTGTTTTTCTGCTCCAGCTGGGGCAGATTTTTCGGCTAGTTTCTTCAATGCTGCTTGCATTTGAAGTGTTACCACTAATATGACTACCCCTGTCATCAGGATCATACTTACTAACCAAATTTCAATTACGTTAACTGACATGATATTATGATTTTGAGTTCTCAGATAAGGTATTTCCCTCATTGAAAGGCATTTGCTCCATTTCAACAAGGTGCTTCTTGTCCATCCAAATCAAGTAGACTCCTACCAGCACAAAGAAGGTCAAAAAGGTCAGTAGCGAGAAAATCATGTAATTATCTGCTCCTGGAATGTTGGATATAAATTGCTTAAACATGCGCTTATTTTTTAGAAATGTCTGTTCCCAAACGTTGTAGATAAGCAATCAAAGCAATAATCTCTTTGTCTTGGCTCACCTTAATTTTCTCTGCCGCTAAATTCGCTTGGATCGTTTTCGCCTGCGTATTCAAGTCTTTTACGGCATTGTTTACTTCATCTGTCGAATATGGTACCCCTAATTTTTTCATAGCAGCAACCTTATCTTGCGTTTGAGACGTATTCAACGTTTGCTCTAAAAGCCAGGCATAGTTTGGCATAATGGAACCAGGAGACATACTGCTAGGTTCTCTCATGTGGTGGTAGTGCCAAGAATCCGGATATTTACCCCCTTCTCTATGCAAATCGGGTCCAGTACGTTTAGATCCCCAAAGGAATGGATGATCATACACGAATTCCCCAGATTTCGAGAATTCTCCATACCGTTCCGTCTCACTTCTAAAAGGACGCACTAATTGCGAGTGACAGCTTACACAGCCCTCCCGGATATAGATATCACGACCCTCTAATTCTAAAGAAGTATATGGCTTAACGGATTCGATTGTAGGAACATTTGATTTAACCATAAACGTAGGAATTAATTCCACCAAAGATCCGACTAATATCATCACCAAAGAAGCCACCAATAGCTGGATTGGACGTTTTTCAATCCAACGATGCCAGTGTCCATCACTTTCGTGTTTCTCTTCGATTGCGGCTAATGGAGCCGCTTCCGCCTGTTCATCAGCTAACAAGGATCCTTGAGCCATCGTTTTGAACAAGTTATAGGCCATTAAAATAGCTCCCATTAAGTATAATGTACCTCCTAATGCACGCATCATGTGCATGGGTAATAATTGCAAAGTCGTATCGAGGAAGTTACCATATTGTAAGGTTCCTTCAGCGGTGAATTGTTTCCACATCATCCCTTGCGTAAATCCAGAGATATACATCGGAATAGCATAGAATGCGATACCAATCGTACCGATCCAGAAGTGGGTT
>JAGWUO010000123.1 GCA_028868395.1 Cytophagales bacterium
CCTATGGAAAGATGGATCCGAATCAGGCCAAAGGCCTAGATCCTAACTTCACCGCTCAGAAAATCCTACAAGCAGTGCTAGCAGAGAAAAACGAATTCTTTGTAGGAGGTTTCCTCGAAGGATTTGGCCTATTTGTCAAACGCTTCTTTCCTGCTATTATGCCCTTTATGCTACGGAAGATTAAGAATACGTAGGTTTACTTTTACTCTCGCTAAAGAAGAACACGAATAAAAGTAGCACGACTCCTGCAATCGCAGCCGGAACCATCCAAACCGCTTGCCAATTCTTGACGTCATTTACCGTATAATAATCTAACACGATTCCTGATAGCTTTGAGCCAATTCCCATACCTATTCCATAGGTCGCAAAAGTGATGAGGCCTTGTGCGGAATTCTTGATTTTATCGCCTGCTTTTTGGTCTGTATAAATCTGACCCGTCACAAAGAAGAAATCGTAGCAAACCCCGTGCAGAATAATCCCGATATAAAGTATCCATTCGCTCGAAATACCATCACCATAGCCAAAACACAAAAAGCGGACAATCCACGCCACTAGACCCACCACGAGCATTTTCTTTACTCCTAAACGCGTAAAGGCGATCGGAATCAACAACATGAAAATTACTTCAGAAGCTTGACCTAAGGACATTTTGTTTTCCACATTGCTCATGTGCGAATCCGTCAAAGATGGATTTGCCATCGCATAATAGAAGGACAAAGGAATGCAGATTAGAATGGAAGAAATAAAGAAAATCAAGAAAGAGCGATCTTTGAAAAGCTTCAGTGCATCTAAACCCAAAATCTGGGCCACAGATGCGTTCTTGTCGCCTTTCGGAGGCGTGTTAGGTAAGGTAAACGCGTATATTCCTAATAGGAAGGAGGTGTACATTGCGATCTCAAAAATGGCCACTTTGTCACCTAGGGCGTAAAAACCGATGATATTAGTCACCACAATCCAGGCGATGGTTCCAGTTACCCGAATGCTAGGGAATTCCTTTTCTGGATTGGACATTTGATTCATCGCAATCGAATTAGATAAGGCCAAATTAGGTGCAAAGCAAAGCGTGTAGGCTAAAATATACCAGAAGAAGGCATCCGGGTCTCTTTCTAAACTCAAGAAGTAGAGGATTACACCGCCTAAAATATTCAAAAATCCCATCACTTTTTGGGCCGCAAAAAAGCGGTCAGAAATCAAACCAACAAAGAAGGGGGCGAAAATAGAAGCGATGGCAAAGGTGGTGTAGGCATTTCCTACTTGATCTCCCGTAGCGTGTAAATTATCTAGTAAGTATTTACTCATTTGACCATACCAGGCGCCCCATCCGAAGAACATCAGGAACATCATGGACATGAGTTGGAATTTTACGCTACTTTTCATCATTTTTTAGGTTTAGATTGCTCAAAAATACAAATTTGTCTGATATTTAAAATTTTCTGAAAATATATTTTTCGGGTGTTTTGTCGGTTTTTGAATACCTCTTTTCGGTAATTTTTGACTTTTTTCGACGAAGTAGTCTGTTTTTGAATCGAGTTTTTGCAATTGTTACAAAAATCTCATTTAATCACCCAAAAACACAACTTAAGGGTAAATTCCGACGAAGAGCTAAATATTTGACAATCAGTATTATTTGTCGTTTTTTTGAGCACTGAATTGTATTCAGACCCCATTATGTTAGGAATCTTATTAATATCAGCTCGGCCAACTGGCGAATTTCACGGATCGATGCCCTTGTTCTTGGGTGCGTTCACGGTGATTTCCCTTGTGTTGATTGGTTTTGGTATTGTTCTATTTAAAAAGCGTAAAGAGTGGATTCACAATTCGAAGATGACTTACGGAAAGATTGTGGAAATCTCTAAGCGTTACTCCCGCGATGACCACAGTGGTCGCTTCCCCATTTATTTTCCGATCGTCTCTTACCATGTGAATGGCTTAGAGTTTAGACGAGAGGCGGACAAAGGTTTGGCCAAAAACTGCGAAATAGGGCAAGAAATCCCCGTTCGTTACTTATCAGAGAATCCTTACGAAGCATCACTCAGCGAAAATGTCGTACCTGGCCTTAATCCATCCATTTTCTTCGCTATGGGCCTTTTGATGTTAGCTAGTGCGATCATTTTGCTAATCCTGAAATCCTAATTTCATTTTCCGAAGCCTTTTTGTAATTTAGGTCCAAAATCTAGGACTATGGAAACTCCCGTAAAGGAAAAAGAGCAATTCAGAAATTATGAACAAGGTGATATCACCGCTGCCGTAAAAGAACATTACCGCAAGATGCGCTCGCGCCAGACTTACGCGTATGTTCAGCGCATGAAGGCCAAATACCTCACCTTCGAACGTCCCATGGATCTATGGGAAATGATGGAACGCCTTAATGCCCTAATCGATGTTTCCGATCCAGATTTAAATCTCCCTAACATCATTCACCTCTTGCAGTCTGCTGAAGGACTCCGTGCTGATGGTCGTCCTGATTGGATGCAATTAGTGGGCTTGATTCATGATTTAGGCAAAGCAATGTACCTATTTGGCTCTGACGAAGACGGCACTTCGCAAGCCGAGCAATGGGGATTAGTAGGCGATGTGTTTGTCGTGGGTTGCAAACTTCCTGATTCTTGCGTCTATCCAGAATTCAATGATTTAAACCCTGACATGCAAGACCCACGCTATAATACTGAATTGGGGATATACGAAGCGGGTTGCGGTTTAGACAATGTCCACCTAGCTTGGGGACATGATGAATATTTGTACCAAGTACTTAAAAATCACAAAGACAATAAAATTCCAGAAGCTGGCATGGTGATGATTCGCTATCATTCGTTCTACCCATGGCATTCAGGCGGAAGCTACAAAGCTTTATTGAATGAAAAAGACGCTCAATACCTCGAGTGGATTCGCGACTTCAATCAATACGATTTATATACCAAATCCCCGGTGGTTCCGGTTTATGAGGAATTGAAGGCATATTATGAGCCGATTGCGGAGAAATATCTCGGCAAAGGGCCCATATTCTGGTAAATAAAAGACCCGAAGCCTCCTTGTTCCTGGCGAAAAGATTCGACTTCGGGTCTTTTATTTACCAAGAATTATGGCTCTTTCTAATCTTATCTTTAATTGATGATCAAATTTGCCTATACCATTCTTTATGTGGAGGACGTGGTGAAAACCATGGATTTTTACCAGCGTGCCTTTGGGTTTAGTGAAAAAATGCTTGCTCCTGATAATACCTATGGCGAAGTGGCATCTGGAGAAACAACATTATCATTTGCTGTTAAATCCCTAGCTCAATCAAACCTTAAAAATGGATTTATTGAAAGCGATTTGTCTAAGCTGCCCTTTGGCATTGAAATTGGATTTACGACAGATGATGTAGAAGGGGTAATTAAAGAGGCGGTTGCAGCCGGTGCTATGTTAATAGAGGAGCCTAAAACGAAGCCTTGGGGTCAAGTTGTGGCTTATGTTAGGGATCTGGATGGCTTTTTGGTTGAGATTTGTAGTGAAATGAATTAAAACAAAGTGTTCCTAGAAAATACAGCATTAAAACTAAAATACCCCTAGAAAATGGCGCGAACACCTATTTTCTGCGGGGTATTTTAGTTTTAATCCCTTTCTGAGACGATTTTTCGAGATTATTTGTCATATCGTAGCCAAAAATATTTATGTAATAACATTTTAGGCTACGATATGACAAATGATCACCATCCATCGTCTTTCTTAGCCTTCGGCGCTGGAGCAGTTAGTTTCTTTGCTGCCGGAGTCGATTTTGAAGCTCCCACTTTGGCACCCTGACCCGTAGCCAGATTCACATCTAACGCAACACGGCTAAATACGCGGCAAACGATTTTCCACTCATCGTTGATTTTCAGTAGACTTAACAGGTCGATGTACTTGAAATCATCGAACTTGAATTCTACGGTTGCGACGGCAGAAGTGCCTGCATAAGAGTAATTTAAAAGAGCTCCCGAAGCCTTAGCTCCACCTACAGGCATCCCCGCGATGAATTTACGCAATGGCATATCTGCGATTTTTCCTGTCGATGTGTTTAGGTTTCTTAATAAGGCATTACTAGCGAAGGCACGCCCTAAACTCGCTGTGTCACCTTTAGTGAATCCTTCAGTGTACGAGTTGATGGCAGATTTGATGCCCTCGTCTTCTGATTGTGCGAATGCGGTGGTGCCTAATAGGCAAAGTAGCGCAATAAATACGTTTTTCATGGTTTGTTTATTTAATTGCCTCCTGAAGATTCTATTTCTGAAGGGAGATTTTCTCCTTTCAAGAAATATTTAGCTTTTTCAGGGTACAAGATGGATTGAACGATATTGACTTTGGCCAACGAATGATTCGCCATATTGCCTAAAATGATAATAGCCGAATTGTCTTTTTGATTGTGTAAATAATAGTTTTTAAATCCGTGCCACCAGCCCGTGTGGTAGGTAAGCCATTCGCCATTCTCTAATTGCTTTAGTCGCCAGCCCAAACCGTAGTTAGTCGTTAATACTTTAGGCTTCGTATGTTGCGGCGTAAATGCCTCGGCTAAAGAGCTCAGTTTCACGACTGTTTCTGAATTTAATGCCTGATCCCAAAGGAACATATCTTCTACAGTGGAATAGATTCCTTTGTCCCCCGTAACTCCATCTAAGTGGTCAAAGCCTACTACGGCAAGTCCTGAGCGCTTAGGCTGATATCCAGTAGCTGATTTTTTTAGTAATTCAGGGTGTTGCGGATCATAGAC
>JAGWUO010000124.1 GCA_028868395.1 Cytophagales bacterium
GAGCCAATTGGGGACTTGGATACACAAGAAAAGCGTGATTCGGTGATGATTAGTTTACGCGCTTTAGGTAGAGCTAAAAATTTTGATCAACAGGCTGGAATGGTTTGGCGGTTACCTCTTCAGAAATCAGTATTAACCGATTGGATGAATGCCGATTATACGCATCGGATCGGGTATAACTATTTTGCGAATTCGTTTGACATAAGGGATTCTTTGGGATTACCTTTTGGCAATATTATTAAGAATACGAGAGAACAGGCCATTAATGGGAAGATTGACTTCGTGGCACTTTATAATCGTGTTAAGGCTTTACGCTGGGCCAATAGTCCTCGTTCATTTGGTAAAAATGTGGCTAGAAATCCAGGTGACGAAGAGGATATTGTGATTCCAGCGAAAGGTGCACTTAAATCGATTACCCGTTTATTGTTAACGCTTCGGGGTATTCAAGTGAATTATGCTATAAATGAATCTACAACACTTCCAGGTTTTATGCCTAATCCAGGTATGTTAGGTATGAATGCCTTAAATCAAGCACCGGGATTTGATTTTATTAGTGGGGGACAGGATGATGGAATTCGTTTCAAGGCAGCTGAGAATGGTTGGTTAACTCGAAGCACGGTTCAGAATACGCCTTTCACTCAGTTGCGTACGCAAAAATTAACGTATTCTACTCAATTAGAGCCCACGAAAGATTTGCGGATTCAAGTAGATGGGAATTATAACAAAGGAGATAATTACCAGGAATTTTACCGTCCTGAGGTAGCGAATGGTCCTTTTAAATCACAAAGCCCGATTCGTTCAGGGAACTATTCGATGTCATTCTTATCCTTTATGACGGCCTTCTCAAACCCTGAAACGGTTTTCGAAGAATTTAGATCAAATCGTTCCATATTATTATCACGCCTTAATAAAATTAAATCAACCGAGATAGGTACGTACAATCAGAATTCACAGGATGTATTAATTCCTGCCTTTTTTGCGGCTTATTCGGGTGTTTCTGCAAACACCGTTAAATATTCTCCATTCTATGATATTCCGTTACCGAACTGGAAAGTAGACTATAATGGATTGAATTTATTTCCTGGAATAAAAAATAAGTTCGCATCGTTTACAATTTCCCATATGTATTCCAGTACCTACAATGTAGGGAATTTTGTCTCCTCATTAGAATACGGGCAATTTGCGACGGACTATATGAATTTAACGTTGAACAGTCTATTGTACCCACTTTCGTCTCGATTCGATCCTGTTACCAATACCTTAATTCCGGTATATGTGATGAGTACGATTTCGTTTGTAGAACGTTTTTCTCCCTTGATTGGGGTGAATGCGGTGACAAAGAGTAAGATCTCCTTGCGGTTAGAGTATAACCAAGATCGAAATGTAGGTTTGAATTTAGCGAATTCGCAGGTGGCAGAATTAGCCAATAAGGATTTTACGGTGGCGGTAGGATTTACTAAATCCAATATGTTGATTCCATTCAAAATTAACGGCCGTGCAGTTCGATTACCTAATGACTTACGTTTCAATATGAATTTAACGATTCGAGACACGCGAACTTTGCAACGGAAACTTGATGCTGAAACAATCGTTACGCAAGGATTTGTCAATTTTCAATTCCGTCCTCAGCTGAGTTATAATGTAAATAATAAGTTAACGGTAACGGCTTATTTTGACAAGATGATGAATAACCCCTTGGTTTCTAATTCCTTCTATCGATCTACTGTAGCAGGTGGTTTCCAAATCCGTTATAGTTTAAGTGAATAATCTGAAATCGTTTGCATAAAATAGAGATTTTAGTGACCTTTGTACGCAAATAATAATCATATGAATTTTCCAAGCGAATTAAAATATACTCAAGAACACGAGTGGATTAAAGTGGATGGCGATGTAGCTATCGTAGGTATCACAGACTTCGCTCAAAGTGAGTTAGGCGATATAGTTTTCGTAGAAGTAGAGACTGTAGGTCAAACAATTGCGAAAGACGGTGTTTTTGGAACAGTAGAAGCGGTAAAGACAGTTTCAGATTTGTTTTTGCCTGTTGCTGGTGAAATTGTTGAATTCAATACAGCGTTAAACAACAGTCCTGAATTAATTAACTCTGATCCTTACGGTGATGGTTGGGTTGTAAAAATTAAAGCGGCTGACGCAGGTGATTTATCCCAATTGATGGATGTAGAAACATACAAATCCTTTATCGGACATTGATTTTAAAACCCTGTTAATCAGGGTTTTTTTATAAGCCAAAAACAAATGCGGATCTTATTCAAACAGATTTTAATTCAAGATAGCCGGTCTTCTTTTTACGGAAAGAAAGTGGATTTATTAGCTTCTAACGGGAAGTGGGTGGAAATTGCTCCACAGATTCAAGCTGAGGCTGATTTAGTTGTCTCTAACAGTGATCTCCAATGGTTTCCTTCTGTAGTCGATCTTCGTGTTCATAATACCTTACCAGGTGGGGAACACAAGGAAGATTGGGCTAGTTTACAAGCTGCGGCCTGGAAGGGAGGAGTTTTGGACTTTTTACTTTTACCCACGGGTGATCCGGTACCTCAGCAACCTGAGGCGATTCACTATATTGCGAATAAATTAACAGGTTCTGGTGTAAAGTGCTATCCTGCGGCTCCTCTTACGATTGGGAACAAAGCGGAGAATTTCAGCGATTTGATGGATTTACATCAGGCTGGAGCATCTTGGTTTAGTCATGGTGCGGACTCATTGCAGGACACAGACTTGATGTTAAAGTGCCTTCAATACTTACAGCCCCTAGCTGCGAAAGTAATTTCCCGTCCAGATGTGAAAGGTTTATCCTTATTTGGCCAAATACATGAAGGACTTCAAAGTACGCTTTTAGGATTAAAAGGAATCCCAGTTCTTGCTGAAACGATGCATGTGAAGCGTGATTTGGATTTATTGGCCTATGTGATGCAACATTCATTTGGCTTAGCAAATCCGAATTTCTCTCTCCATTTTTCTTGTATCTCTACTGCTGAATCAGTACGATTGATTAGCGATGCTCAGAAAGCGGGATTACCTGTAACGGCAGATGTAGCGATTTACTCACTTATTTTTACAGAAGAGGCTGTATCCGATTTTGATACGTTGAAAAAGGTGAATCCGCCACTACGATCAGAAGCTGATCGTGTAGCTTTATGGCAGGGTTTAAAAGACGGTACTATCATGGCTGTCGTTTCAGATCATCATCCGGTAGAAGTTGAAAATAAAGAGTTAGAGTTTGATCAAGCCGCTTTTGGTACGATTGGATTAGAAACGCTAGCACTTACTTTTATTGATGAAGCGAATAAACAAGGTTTACTGAAAATCGATTCATATCTATCTCACAGTGCTGCCACTTTTTTAGGCATTCAGCTTCCTGAATTGAAAGTTGGTGAAACGATGAAGGGTTTCGTTATCGTTCCAGATGCACATGTATACGCTAGCAAAGATATCGTCTCTAAATCAAAGAATTCCCTATTTATCGGATCGACCATTCAGCATAGATTAGTCGGAGTATTTAATGGTTTAACGTATTCTTATGGTCAATAATTGGTTTGCCGAAATAGGTCGATTTAGCTTGTATGCCTTTCTTTTTATTCTCTTAATGGTCCTCTATGGGCTAATATTACAGCAATTTGGCATAATCCCTATTGGAGGTAAAAAAGCACCCACCTATGTTTTTCTTTTGTTTTTTCAATGGTGGTATATAACGCGTTTCCCAAAACGTAACGGAGGTCAAAAGAAGCATTTTTTGGTCTATTTCGTTCTTCAATACCTATTGATTTTCACTACTGCTCTTCTAAGTGCCTATTTCTTGTATTTCTTCTTTCAATCACCTGCTGGAATTCAACTATTAGAAGCCTATATTCAGCAAAGTCTATTAGAATTGAATTCGTATAAAGAAGTTATTGTTAGTCAAGAAGGAGGGGAGTATTATAATAGTTTGCATGCGGGGATAAAGTCGATCGATGCCTATAGTATCGCTAAAGATGATTTTTCCCAAAAGATTGCTTTAGGATTCCTGCCTAATTTGTTAATTTCATTGTACTATAAAAAATAAGTATGGAAAATACATCTGAATCAACTGCCTCATCATCCATTATTGCCTTAAAATACGGCTTCATTAATGGATTATTAAGTTTCCTGTTTTCAACGCTCGTTAATGTAATGGGATGGGCTGAGCAGTTTCAAGAATCCATTAGTTGGATTTCTACCGTTTGGTCTTTGGTATTATCTGTAACGATTTCTTATCTCTGTTTACGTGAATATAGAGAGCAAAACGAAGGCTATATTAGTTATGGCCAAGGTTTAGGTTTAGCTACCTTGCTAGGAGCAATTAGCGGTTTAGTAGCAGGAGGATTTAACTACATTTACATTCAGTTTATCGACAATACAGTCATTCAACGTCAAATGGAGATCGCCAGGGAGCGCATGGAAGATCAAGGTTTAAGTGCAAGTCAAATTCAAAGTGCAGAGGAAATGACCTCTTTGTTCTTAAACCCAGGGATGCAATTCGTGATCGTGGTAGTGATGTCTCTGGTATTTAATTTCTTGTTAGGATTGATCGTTTCTGCAGTTGTTAAAAGAGAAAAACCTATTTTCGAATAAGATGTTTCCTCTTTTGAAGAAAGACGTGTTGGCTTTTTTTAGCTCTTGGATGGGCTGGGGAACCATCTCGTCTTTTTTTATTTTAATGGGGATCTATGTTTGGGTGATTGA
>JAGWUO010000125.1 GCA_028868395.1 Cytophagales bacterium
GCGATGGAGTTTTTATCACAGCAAAATAAGCGTAATGCTTCCATTGCATTAGAAGTGAATCATAAAGGTGAGAAGTATGCGAATGCAGACATCAGTGCTAAAGGAAAGCATGTTGTCGTTATTGGCGGGGGAGATACTGGTTCTGACTGTGTAGGAACTTCTAATCGTCATAAAGCTGCTTCCATAACTCAAATAGAGGTAATGCCTAAACCTCCAGTAGAAAGAGCAGCTAATACCCCTTGGCCTAACTGGCCTAATATGCTACGTACTTCTACTTCACATGATGAAGGAGCAGAGCGTTTATGGTCTATTTCTCTACAGGAATTTATAAAAAATGACAAAGGCGAATTAGAAGCTTTGCTCATTGGAGACATCGTTTATCATATGAAAGATGGGAAAATGGAGCAAGAGGTTATTAACATCAGAAAAATTCCTTGCGATTTAGCTCTCATTGCTGCAGGATTTTTACACACGGATCACGGTAGCTTATTTGAACAATTAACAGCCGCTGGAGTAAAGTCTGACGAGCGAGGCAATTTAGTAGCCAGCTCAACTTATCAATCTGATAATGAGAAAGTTTTCATTGCAGGAGATGCAAGACGTGGTCAATCACTTGTGGTTTGGGCGATCTCTGAAGGTCGTGAAGCAGCTAGAAATATCGACTTATATTTAATGGGTAAAACGAGTTTAGAAGGTAAATCAATCTCGAGTTTTGATGTTATGGCGAAATAATTTTTTCGCCATATATTTCATTTACTAAATATATTTACTACATTTGTGCTCTCTTAAATGCTAGGAGAGATGCCTGAGAGGCCGAAAGGACATGTTTGCTAAACATGCGTACTGGTAACGGTACCGAGGGTTCGAATCCCTCTCTCTCCGCAGTCAATTTTCGGGGTGTAGCGTAGCCCGGTATCGCGCTTGGTTTGGGACCAAGAGGTCGTAGGTTCGAATCCTGCCACCCCGACAAAAGTCAATTTATGAGGAAGTGTTTTACACCAATTATAAATTGACTTTTTATTTTGATTAAGGTTCCGTAGCTCAGCTGGATAGAGCAACTGCCTTCTAAGCAGTAGGTCTTTGGTTCGAATCCAAACGGAATCACACTTTGCCTCTTTGCATTACTAAAAAGGATTTATTCAAATCCTTTTTTTATTTCCCTTCCTTAAATCTGCTAAAATTCGTAAATTGAGCTAATTAGCACACTATTACGCATGAATATACCTGAATTAAGAGGCAAAATTGACCAGATAGATGATTCCATACTTTCATTACTTGTTAAAAGAATGGAGTTTGTAGAAGAAATTGGTAAACTAAAACGCGAGTCTAATGCGGTTATTTACCATCCAGATCGGGAAAAGGAAATCATTGATCGTTTAGCGAGCCAGTACACAGGTAAATTAAGGAAAGAAGCTATTGAGGCTATATTTCTAGAGATATTTGGTGTCTCGCGTAATTTAGAACTACCTGAAATTATTTGTTATTTAGGACCAGAGGGCAGCTTTACTCACCAGGCGGCGGAGAATCGTTTTGGGGCTGTGGCCGATTATATCTCTTTGCCTTCTATAAAGTCTGTTTTTGAGTCTGTGGAAACTGGGCGTGCTAAATATGGTGTCGTGCCTATAGAGAACAATCAGGAAGGGATGGTGAAAGAAACGATGGATCTCTTAAATGAAAAGAATCTATTTGTGATTTCTGAAATCATCATTCCAGTTAATTTCTGTTTAGCCTCTAAACACAACGGAATTCAAGGTATCAAAAGAATCTATTCAAAAGACATTGCCTTTCAACAATGTAAAGGCTTCCTAAACGATTATTTTTCAGGTCAGGAAGAAGATTTCTTTGTCCAAGTAGATTCGACCTCACGTGCCGCCAAATTAGCCGTAGAAGAAGAGGATGGGGCTGCTTTGTGTTCGCATATAGCGGCTAAGATTTATTCATTACCCATCTTGTTTGATAACATACAAGATAACGATGCGAATCAAACGCGTTTCTTTATTATTTCCAAAGTAGAAAATTTAAAGAAAACCGATAAGGACAAAACTAGTCTCGCGGTTAAATTGAAGAACGATGATAAGCCAGGCGCCTTGTTATCTCTTTTACAAGACTTTGAATCAAGAGGAATCAACCTATTAAAAATTGAATCTAGACCTCAGAAAGATACCAATGAATTCAAATTCTGGTTCTTTATTGATATAGAGGGCAATAAATTAGATCAAAAAATTCAGGAATTATTAACAAAGAGAGGGGACGAATTGGTCTTTTTAGGTAGTTACATGAATTTATGCTAGGTATAATTTAGCCCATGCTAAATCTGCAGCGATTTGATTCTTAAGATCATCAAAAGAGTCAAATCGCTTTTCTGATCTAATTTTCTCGATGAAACGTATTTCGATACCCTGCCCATAGATATCTCCCTCAAATTCTAATATGTGCGTTTCGATGTGAATTCCTTCATCTTTATTCAAGGTAGGACGGTAGCCCATATTGGTTAATCCATAATATGTACCAGCCTGAACGTGAACCTCTGTCAAATACACACCTAACTGCGGTATAAATTTATTATCTGCATCAAGCGACATATTGGCTGTAGGAAATCCAATTTTACGGCCATTTTGGTTACCGTGAACGACTACACCAGCAATCGAGAAATGATGACCTAACATGGCATTAGCCTTTTTGACTTCTCCTTCAGATAAAAATTTCTTTATCTGAGAAGAACTAACAATAACATCATCCACTTTAGCCACATCAATCGAAATTGCTTCTAATTGATCGGAAAAATGTTCCTTTATAAAAGAAATAGAGCCTTCTCTATTTTTTCCAAAATGGTTATCATAACCCAATACCACCTTTGTCGCTTTCATTCGTTTGAGGAGGTGCTCTTGAATAAATTGAGTGGCTGGTAATTCTACTATATAGGAATCAAAGGGAAGAATCACTAAATAATCAACACCAATGGCTTCAAATGCTGCCATTTTTTCTTGCATTGGCATAAGGAGCTCATTCCGTTTACCGGTGAAATGATCGGCAGGATGATTAGAAAAAGTAATAACACAGGTCTTAAGGCTGTTTTCTCTTGCTGCCGTAAGACAGCCCTGAATAACCTTCAAATGACCTAGATGTAATCCATCAAACATCCCAATCGTAACTGCGGTTGCTGACTCAATCTGTACTGTATCAAAACTATAAAAGCACTTCATGTAAATCGCTATTAAATGTGGCCACCTCTTGTGCCTTATCTAAACCCCAATCACCAATTTTTGTTCGAACTAATTCACTCATATAGGCGCCTGATTGACACTTTATGCCAAAATCACGTACTATACTTCGAATATAAGTCCCCTTACTGCACTCAATTTCAAAGCTAATTTCTGGAAAACGAGAGGTATCAATATCCATTCGATACACATCTACCTCCCTTATTTTGATTTCTAAATCTTCCGCACTTACCCCATTTCTTGCATGAGTAAATAGGCGTTGGCCATTTAACTTAATGGCAGAATAAATAGGAGGGACCTGTTGAATATGTCCTAAAAAAGAGGAACGAACCTCCTCTAATAAACTAGAATCAATATGATCAATCGGATATTCTCCGTCAAAATCAGTCTCTAAATCAATGGAAGGAGTTGTTTTACCCAAAACCAATTTTCCGGTATACGTTTTAGGTAAAGATTGAAAATAATCGATCTTCTTTGTATACTTCCCAACGCACATGATTAATATACCGGTTGCTAAAGGATCTAATGTCCCTGCATGACCAATCTTTTTAAATCGACCTAGATTCCGAATCTTCTTCACAACATCGAAGGAAGACCATTCTTTGGGCTTATTAATCACATAAAATTTATCTTGAACTTCCGTTAACTCATCCACAGATACGCACTTAATAAAAGACCAACAACAATACGATAGTAGCCAAACAAGGCGAATCCATGTTTTTTAACAAATCCCACCATCCATTTGATAGTTAGTAGGGCAACAACAAAACTAATCACCGTACCAATACTCAAAAACTGAATATGATCCTTAGTAAATAGTACATCAAAATTATTTCGGTAATCCAATAGTTTTTTTGCACATGCTCCTAAGATGGTTGGAATCCCTAGTAAAAAGGAATACTCTACAGCAGCAGCATGACTTAAACCTAGCACTCGACCTCCTACAATAGTAGCACCAGAACGAGAAACGCCTGGAATCATGGCTATACATTGAAATAATCCAATTTTAAAGGCTTTCAAAAAAGAAATCGAATGAATTTCAACTGAATCTGATTTTGCAGGAAGCAACTGATCAATTCGAATTAATAACAAACCACCTAAAATCCATGAACCCGCTATAAACCAATAACCTTGAAATAGCGCTTCTAAAAAATCGTCCAAAAGTACCCCTAAAACAACCGCAGGAATAAAAGAAGCAATAATGGTATAGTAAATGGACAGACCTGAAGCAAATAAACGCTTAAAATAAAGAAATGGAACCGCAGCAATGGCGCCTAACTGAACAAATACCGTAAAGAAATTAAGGAACTTTGAATTTTCAATCCCTAATAAATTTTCAGAAACAAGTAAATGTGCCGTTGAAGAAACAGGCAAGAATTCAGTTAAACCCTCAACTAATCCTAATATGATTGTTTTAAGAATCTCTGACATTAGCGCTTCCACTTAAATAAGGCGAAAATAGGAATGATAATCCCTACCAAGACTAGAATGGG
>JAGWUO010000126.1 GCA_028868395.1 Cytophagales bacterium
TACAAGTCAATTTAAAAATAGGTTTCTTAACCATCGACTTGGTTGATTATAGTATTCAAGGAAAGAAAATCTATTTCCCTAAAGCCTCCTTGTAGGCAGCTAATACTCGACCGCGAGCAAACTCGTGATTAACGATAGGCGCAGGATAAGTCAATTCTTGTAATTCAGGAACCCATTTTTTGATGTAAGCCAACGATTGATCGAATTTTTGCGTCTGTAAACTAGGATTAAAGACTCTAAAATAAGGAGCAGCGTCACATCCCGAACCTGCAGCCCATTGCCAACCTCCATTATTAGCAGCGAAATCAAAGTCTAACAACTTTTCGGCAAAATAAGCTTCGCCCCAACGCCAATCTATTAATAAGTGCTTCACTAAAAAGCTTGCCACAATCATTCTCACCCGATTGTGCATAAAACCAGTGGCATTCAACTCCCGCATACCTGCATCGACAATTGGGTAACCTGTTTTTCCTTCACACCAAGCTTTGAATTCTTCTTCGTTATTACGCCACTTCATTCGATCGTATTCTTTTCGGAACGAATGTCCTTCAGATATATGAGGAAAGTGATGTAGTATGTTAAAATAAAAATCACGCCAAATCAATTCGTTCAACCATACTTCTGACTTTCCCAATGCCTGGCGTACTAAAGAACGAATCGATACCGTTCCAAATCGCAGATGTACCGAGAGTCTTGAAGTACCCGGTTTGGCAGGAAAATCACGGTCCTGGGCATACGATTTTATCAACTCGTCCGCCACGATAGCTTTTGGAAAAAGTAAACCAGATGGCTGAAAACCAATGTCAATTAATGAGGGAATGCTAAACGACTCAGAAACATAATTTCTACTAACAGAAGAAGCATAATGAGGCAAGACACTCTCTGCTAAAAGGGTCTTCCATTTACGAGAGTAGGGTGTAAAGACTGTATAAGGAGTTCCAGTGCCTGATAAAACTTCATCCTTCTCAAAAACTACTTGATCCTTAAACGTACGAAAATCTACTCCTTTTTCTTTAGCTATTGTGCTTACTGCCGCATCACGTTCGATGCCATACCGTTCATAATCATGGTTCGCGTAGATGCGGACCACATCCCATTCATTCAACAACGCTTTGAAAATAGCAATCGGATTACCGTGTTTGACACAAAGATGACCTCCTATGGACTCATTCAGCTGAGTGATTGATTGATGAATAAACTCCACGCGACCATCCTTTTTAGAGGGAAGTCGATCTAGGATAGTAGTGTCAAAAATAAAGAGAGGGAGGACGGGATCTTTTTCAGATAAAGCTTGGAATAATCCTGCATTGTCCTCAATTCTTAAATCACGTCTAAACCAAAATATGGAAACTTTTTTCATCCTCTATGTATCTTAAAGGGCTAAACTACGTAGATTCTATATTGTTTCAAAAATTTACCTTGACAAGCCCCCCTTCAATATGGTATATTTGTAGATTATAAAAATTCAAACCCGCTGAGAATGAAATTATCTGAATTCAGATTTGATTTACCCCAAAATTTAATTGCCCTTAACCCTACCGAGAATCGCGAAGATGCGCGTATGATGGTGGTTAATCGTAAGAATAAGACGATTGAACATAAGAAATTCACGGATATCATCGACTATTTCGGCGAAGGTGATGTCTTAGTTACAAACAATACAAAGGTTTTCCCTGCTCGTCTTTACGGCAACAAGGAAAAAACTGGAGCTCAAATCGAGGTTTTTTTATTAAGAGAATTAAATAGAGAACACCGTCTGTGGGATGTGTTGGTAGATCCAGCTCGTAAAATCCGTGTCGGTAATAAATTGTATTTTGGTGATTCTGACCTAGTGGCTGAAGTTATCGACAATACAACTTCTCGTGGACGTACTATCCGTTTCTTGTATGATGGCGATCATGATGCCTTAATGCAAGCGATCCACGAATTAGGTGAGACACCCCTTCCGGATGAGATTCGCTTTAAAAGAGCAGCAACGGAGGACGATCGCGATCGTTTCCAAACTATATATGCTGAGCACGTAGGTGCGGTGGCGGCTCCTACAGCGGGTTTACACTTCTCGAAGATCGTTATGAAGCGTATGGAATTAAACGGTGCTCAGTTCACCCCTATCACTCTGCACGTAGGTTTAGGTACTTTCCGTCAAGTAGATGTAGAGGATTTGACTAAACACAAAACAGATTCAGAACATTTTATCATCGACGATTCCACTTGCAACTATGTGAACGAAGCTATCGATAATAAAAAGCAAGTATTAGCTGTAGGAACTACTGTTATGAAGGCGTTAGAGTCATCTGTATCAGCTAGTGGCCACCTTAAGCCTATTAATAGCTGGACAGATAAGTTTATCTTCCCTCCTTACGAATTTAAAATCCCTACGGCTTTATTAACGAATTTCCACCTTCCAGAATCGATTCTATTAATGATGGCATCGGCATTTGGTGGTCACGAATTAATCACAGAAGCGTACAAACAAGCCATAAAAGAGAAATACCGTTTCTTCTCCTATGGTGACGTGATGTTAATCATCTAATTGATATAATCGGGTTTGCTTTGAAAAAATATGCCATTATTGTCGCAGGGGGCTCCGGCCAGCGTATGCAGAGTGCGGTCCCGAAGCAATTTTTGCTTTTACAGGGTAAACCCGTTTTATACCATACGCTCGCTGCTTTTTACCAAGCAGATACTTCCACAGAAATTATTCTGGTATTACCAGTTGATCAGTTTGCCTATTGGGAAACGCTAATTGCTGAATTACCTCCTATCCCACATCGTTTAGTCGCTGGAGGTAACTCCCGGTTCCAAAGTAGCCAACATGCCATTCAAACACTGACAGAAGATGGAATGGTAGCTATACATGATGGTGTGAGACCCTTGATAGAACCTGACTTGATTACTGCCAGTTTTCAGGTAGCATTTGAAAAAGGAAATGCAGTTTTAGCGGTTGCATCCAAGGATTCTGTTCGGTTTTATTCACCTGAGATGGATGCCTTTGAACACTTAAATCGTGAATCCATTCGTTTAATTCAAACTCCCCAAATATTCTCTGTTAAAGACTTACAAGTAGCCTTTAAACAAAGTTATTCGGAGGATTTTACGGATGATGCAAGAGTAGTTGAAGCTTTGGGAATACACATTAACCTAGTAGAAGGATCTTATAAAAATATCAAAATCACCACTCCGGAGGATTTGTTATTAGCTGAGGTCTTAATGAAATAATTTATGAAAAACGCTTGGAATTGGATTGGTAAGAGCATCCTACAGTTTAAATTTCCCCTATTAGGATTTATTCTTTTACTTACGATTGGCTTAGGTTTCAAGGCGAGCCAAATCCAATTGAGCTATGAATTAGCTAAGATTCTACCTGCTTCAGATGAGCGTTTTCAACTCTACGAAGGATTCAAAAAGAAATATGGTGAGGATGGTGCTGTCATGGTTATCGCAGTCGAAAATCCACAAATTTTTAACCCTGACGAATTTAAGGCTTGGCGTGATTTGAGTAATGAGGTCAAAAAACAAGCAGGTATTAAGAATGTACTTTCCTTAGCGACATTGCCGGAATTATACATTGATTCTACGGAGAAGAAATTCAAAACGCGTCCTTTATTAGATAGTACATTCACTTTAAATGAGCGCAACTTATCTGCCCTTAAATCCAAATTAGAGCAATTACCTATCTACAAAAACTTCCTTTTCACGGAAGACTTAAAGACTCATTTACTATTAATTACCTTAGATCAAAAGGTCATCAATGATAAAGGACGGATTACGTTGGTCAAAAAAATCAAAGCCTTAGGTGAGCAATACCAAGCAAAAATGAAGCATACGGTGCATATGACGGGCATGCCTTTTATTCGCACCGAATATACATCGCAGGTAACGAAGGAATTAAGCCTGTTCTTGGGTTTAGCTATATTGGTTACTTCATTCATTTTGTTGTTCTTCTTCCGCTCATTCCAAGTCGTATTCTTCGCGAATATAGTGGTCTTGGTGGGCATCGTGGCATCATTAGCGACGATCGTATTCTTCGGATTTAAGATCACTTTACTTTCTGGTTTGATTCCTCCACTCATTGTAGTAATTGGAATTCCGAATGTAATTTTCTTGTTGAATAAGTACCATGAGACCTATTTAGCTGGTAAATCTAAAGAGGAATCCTTAATCGAAAGTGCTTCGAAAGTAGGCAGAACGCTGTTCCTAGCAAATTTGACTACATCGATTGGCTTTGGGGTTTTTGCCTTTACGGGATCCGCTTTGTTGGTTGAATTTGGGATTGTGGCAGCGTTAAATGTGATGATCACCTTCTTCGTTTCGCTGGTATTAATTCCTATATTCTTTAGCTTTTTAGCACCTCCTAAAGAGAAAGATTTAGCGCATTTTGAGTCAGTACGCGTAAATAGATTCTTGAACCGAGTGGATATTTGGGTGCTGCATCACCGGAAGTTTATCTATGGTTTCATTTCGATTGTGTTAGTTATCTCCTTCTATGGCCTGAGTAAAATACAAGCCGTGGGGTATATTGTGGACGATTTGCCACGTGATAATGCCATTTACACCGATTTAAAATTTGTAGAAGATCGCTTTAAAGGCGTGATGCCTTTTGAAGTAAATATCGATGCATTTGAAAAAGGGAGAGCGTTGACACCGGAGCTTTTGGCCAAAATCAAACGCACCGAAAAATTAGTGGCTAAATATCCCGAATTCACCCAA
>JAGWUO010000127.1 GCA_028868395.1 Cytophagales bacterium
TGTTGCGCACGTTCGACTTTGACGTTTTTATCCAAAATCTTGATTCGGCGAGCCTGACCATTCAATTCAAAGGTCACATTACGCAGACCTGACTCGTCCGGTTCTGACATATAAAGGAACTTAACGATGATCGTTTTGCCAGGCTCAATCGTGATCATAATCTCCTCATCCTGCTTCAAACCATAGAAAAAGGCCGGCGTAGGAAGGGCCGATAATTCACCAAATAAGGCCGAATTCTTGTAGTAGTCTTCATATACTTTCGGGTACATTTTGTAGGATAAGTAATCGAAGAATCCATCTTCAGCCTCAGGGAATTTCTTCGTAAAGGACTTGTAATCAGCGTCGAAATCAATCGGTGCTAAATGGTCGTTTGGACGACCTTCGATTGCATGTTCCCCTTTTAAGATAATCTCCTGTAATTGTTTCGGGAATCCTTGGTAAGGTTGACCTAGGCCGCCTTTGAAAAAGTCTTTTACGGATTCAGGGAAAGATAACGTAGCGCCTTTAGCATATACATCCTCCGCCGTTAATGAATTAGCCGTCATAAAGATCGCCATATCCCCTACCACTTTGGAAGATGGAGTCACTTTAACGATATCGCCAAAAAGTGTATTTGCCTCCGAATAATTACGTTTCAATTGCTCAAACTTGTCACCTACACCCAATGCAATCGCTTGGCCACGTAAGTTCGTGTATTGTCCGCCCGGAATCTCATTATTGTACACCTCAGCTGTCCCTGCCTTTAATTCGGATTCAAACGGCGCATACATCGTACGTACCGCTTCCCAATAATTCGAGTATTCGTTTAATAAGTCTAAATCCAAATCTGATGCTTTCGGATGACCCTGCATCATCGCTACCAATGAGTTCAAATTAGGCTGTGATGTCAAACCAGACATTGCACCTAAAGCACCGTCTACAATATCTACTCCTGCTTCAATGGCTTTTAAATAGGTCGCTGATTGAACAGAGGCCGTATCGTGCGTGTGCAAATGAACAGGTAAATCCACCGCTTTCTTCAATTCGGATACTAATTTCTCCGCTTGGAAAGGACGTAAAAGTCCTGCCATATCTTTTATACACAATAAATGAGCGCCGGCATCTTCCAGCTGACGTGCCATATCCACGTAATATTGCAGATTGTATTTTTCGTTTGTGAAGACGTCGCCCGTGTAGCAAATAGATGCCTCAGCAAGGCCAGGCGTGCGTTCCCGAACCGCTTTGATAGACACTTTCATCGCGTCGATCCAGTTCAAAGAATCGAAAATACGGAAGACGTCAACTCCTGCCTCGGAGGATTTCTCCACGAATTTTTCTATCAAGTTATCCGGGTAAGCTGAATATCCCACGGCATTGGAACCGCGGAAAAGCATTTGCAATAGCATGTTGGGCATTGCTTCGCGGAACTCTTGCAAGCGTTTCCAAGGAGATTCTTGCAAGAAACGCATCGCCACATCGAAAGTTGCTCCACCCCAAACCTCCATCGAGAACAATTGAGGGAAAGATTTCGCAAAACCGTCTGCCACAGCTAGCATATCTTGGGTACGAACTCGAGTCGCCAAAAGCGATTGATGTCCGTCCCGGAACGTTGTATCCGTAAAATAGATTTGCTTCGCATCACGAATGTGCTTTGCAAATTTCTCAGGACCCATTTCAGTCAATAACTGCTTGTTGCCTTTCGGGTATTCCGCCATTGGATCCACGTAAGGGATGATCGGAGTGCGGAATGGAGCCGTTGGCTTTACTTTCACATCTGGATTTCCGTTAACGATAACTTCTCCTAGGTAGCGAATCGCCTTTGTCGAGCGATCACGGGTAGGTTTAAAGTTGAATAATTCCGGGTGATTCGCAATGAATGGAACCGTGCAATGGCCTTCTTGGAAGACTGGGTGCGTGATTACGTTGCGTAAGAACGGAATATTGGTTTTTACGCCACGGATTCGGAATTCGGTCAATGCGCGGTTTAAGCGCTCGGACGCACCGCGAAGCGTGCGGCCTTTAGCAGACACCTTCACTAACATCGAATCGAAGTAGGGCGAAATTTTTACCCCTGGATACGAGGAACCTTCGTCTAGACGAATCCCAAAACCAGCTGCATTTCTGTAGGCTATAATCGTTCCAAAATCCGGTTTAAATCCATTCGCAGGATCTTCTGTCGTGATTCGGCATTGGATTGCAAAACCTTTTAACGGAATATCCGCTTGGTTTTGAATGAAAATACCTGGATCAGATAATTTATAATTTTGGGCGATCAGAATCTGCGTGCGGACAATATCGATGCCCGTCACCTCTTCCGTAATCGTGTGTTCTACTTGGATACGCGGATTTACTTCAATAAAGTAGATATTTTCGTCTTTATCGACCAAAAACTCCACCGTTCCCGCGTTATAATAATTCACGGCTTTACCGATGGAAAGCGCGTAAGCATATAATTTTTGCTTTGTTTCTTCTTTTAACCCAAAAGAGGGAGCGATCTCCACTACTTTTTGGAAACGTCTTTGTACCGAACAATCGCGCTCATACAAATGCACTAAATTTCCGTGCTGATCCCCTAATAATTGAACTTCGATGTGCTTCGGATCATCGATGAATTTCTCGATAAACAAGGTTTCATCACCAAATGCATTTTTCGCCTCATTCTTCGCCTCCTGGTAGGCCTTTTCTAATTCATCTTCCGTTCTCACCACGCGCATTCCACGTCCACCACCTCCGGCAGCCGCTTTCACCATCACGGGAAATTTAATGCGTTTTGCCTCAGATAAGGCCAAAGAATAATCCGATAAATCTCCTTTCGAATCCTCAATCATAGGCACATTTGCCTTTAAAGCGGCCACCTTCGCGGCTACTTTATCTCCTAACGCATTCATCGCTTCCGGTGAAGGACCCACGAAAACGATTCCCTCTTCCCTACAACGCGTCGCTAAAACAACGTTCTCCGACAAGAAACCATATCCTGGGTGGATAGCATCGATTTTCTTCGATTTACATAAAGAAATTAAACCTTCAATATCCAAATAGGGCTTTAAGGGTTCGTCGTCTTTCCCGATTTGGTAAGCTTCGTCCGCTTTGTAACGGTGTAAAGAATAGCGATCTTCGAACGTGTAAACAGCTACGGTGCGAATTCCTAATTCGGAAGCAGCGCGCATGATTCGAATAGCGATCTCGCCACGATTAGCGATTAATAAACTAGAGATTTTTTTGACGTATGATTTTGGCATAATCAGTATGATAGGAGATTCTAACAAAAATGCTAAATATATTGTGAAATTCGCATCGAATACCGCATTTTATTTGGTAAAACTTAAAAAAATACCATATTTATTGGGTTCGTTACCAAGAAAAATAATTCTACCGCCTTCGAGCGATTTTTCTTAACTTGCAGGTCGAACAAAAAATTGCTTTTTATGAAACCTATCATCGGTATCACATTAGGAGATTACAACGGAATCGGACCCGAGGTAATCTTGAAATCATTAGCTAGCCCACGCTTGCTAAAGTGGTGTACGCCTGTGATTTATGGTTCTGCCAAAGTATTAGATTTTTACCGCCAAAAATTCGAATTAAAAGAATGGTCCATCGCCGTGATCCAAGAAGCTTCTGAGGCTAAATCTGGTGAAAGCTTTGTCATCAACTGTTGGGACGACTCCTCGACAATTGTAGAACCCGGAAAAGAGACTAAAGAAGCGGGAAAAGCCGCATTCGATTGTTTAGAAAGAGCTGCAAATGATCTAGATCGTGGACTAATTTCTGCTCTAGTTACAGCTCCCATCAATAAAAACAACATACAATCCGAGGACTTTAAATTCCCTGGACATACCGAATATTTAACCGATCGTTTCGAAGCAAAATCGTCTCTTATGATGATGGTTTCGGATGGTTTTAGAATGGGTGTGGCAACGGGCCATATTCCTCTGCTGGAGGTTTCAAAGGCATTAAGTGCCGATTTGTTGCGTACAAAAATCACTTTATTCTTAAAGAGTTTAAAGGAGGATTTCTCCATTGAAAAACCTCGTTTAGCCGTATTAGGTTTAAATCCACACGCGGGTGAAGCTGGACTGTTAGGCCAAGAAGAATTGGAAATTATTCAACCGATAGTGGATGAATTTAGATCAAAAGGAAACTTGGTTTTTGGGCCTTATCCAGCGGATGGATTCTTCGGAAAAGCGCAATTCAAAGAGTTTGATGGCGTTTTAGGCATGTACCACGACCAAGGATTAATTCCTTTCAAATACATCGCTTTTGACTCTGGTGTGAACTTCACCGCTGGTTTACCGGTCATTCGCACGTCACCTGATCACGGAACCGCTTATGATATTGCAGGCCAAAATGTAGCCGACCCAGGTTCATTCCTTCAGGCTTTATTTTTAGCGTTAGATCTCGTAAAAAACCGAATGAATGCGTAAAGTGTTGATCGTCGACGAGGTTCATCCTTCCATGGAAGAAGGGCTATCGAATCTGGGATTCGTGGTGGAGACGCGTACCGATTTATCACTCGCTGAATTCTCATCGATTTTACCTTCTTACGAGGGATTAGTCGTTCGAAGTAAATTCAAAATCACTTCCGAAATACTAAAAGATACCTCTTTGGCTTTCATCGCACGAGCAGGTGCTGGACTCGATTTACTGGATGTAGATGCCTGCCAATCGCGAGGA
>JAGWUO010000128.1 GCA_028868395.1 Cytophagales bacterium
AAAGATAAGTGAACAATTAAATTAAGGGCTGAGGCCCCCGTATGAAAAAATCAATTGCCATCCGATTAAAGAATAACCGTAGCGCCTTTTTTGGCCTACTCATTTTTATCCTAGGAGCCTATTCTGCTTCTGCCCAAATGCTGGGTGGAACACGTTCCATCAGCTCCGCACTTCCTTCTACTACCTTTTCGTATGCAGATCCGAAGGAATACACCATTGCAGACATTCAAGTAACGGGTTCTCAGTTTTATGATGGAACCTCGATGATTAATATCTCTGGGCTTCAAGTAGGTGATAAAATTAAAGTGCCTGGAGATGCGATAGGGGCTGCGATTCGCAAAATTATGAATCAAGGAATTCTTGATGAAGTGCAGATTTATGCCACGAAAGTAGAGCAAGAAAAAATTTGGTTAACGATTGAATTAAAGGAACGTCCACGTTTATTCTCTATTCAATATACGGGTATCAGAAAGGGTGAACAAGAAGCCTTGAATGATAAGATGAAAACCTACAAGGGTAAGATCATCACAGAAACTCTGCGTAAAAATCTTGAATTAACCATTCGCAAATATTACCAAGAAAAAGGTCGTTTAAATGCCAAAACAAAGTCGACAATCAAGACGGATACGATGCGTGGTAATAATGCCATTTTGCAAGTAGTGGTGGATAAAGGCGAAAAAGTGAAAGTGAATAAAATCATCATTAACGGTATCGATGAAAGTCAACGCTCACTGATTTTGCGCAAGATTAAGAATACAAAACAGAAGCGTTTTGGCCGTATTTTTAAGCCTTCGAAATTCGTTCCTAAGAAATGGGAGGAGGATAAAGAAAAGCTATTAGCCGCGATGAATAAATTAGGTTACCGTGATTTTCAATTGAAAGCTGATTCCATCGGTCATTTCAATAAGGAATCCATTAATCTAGTACTAAATATTGAGCAAGGACGTAAATATTATTACCGTAGTATTCGCTTCGAAGGGAATTTCATTTACCCAGATTCTTTATTACGGGATGTTTTAGGTGTTAAAAAAGGTGACGTATACAACACAGAAGAATTAGACAAGAAAATGAACTCTAATCCGGGGGAGGATTTAAGTTCAGTGTATATGGATAATGGCTACTTGTATTACCGTGCGGAGCCTGTTGAAACGGCGATTGAAGGGGATTCGATAGATTTGACTATTCGTATTTCCGAAGGTAAACAAGCTACGATTAACAAGGTGACCTTGAATGGTAACACGAAAACATCCGATCACGTAGTAATGCGAGAAATTCGTACATTACCGGGTCAGAAATTTAATAAGTCTGCCATTATTCGTACGGTACGTGAACTTTCCACTATCGGTTATTTCAACCCAGAAAAAATCAGCCCTAACCCGATTCCTCGTCCAGATGGAACCGTGGATATTGAATACAATGTGGAAGAAAAACCTTCGGATCAGATCGAGTTATCTGGTGGTTGGGGTGGTTATATTGGTTTCGTAGGTACCCTAGGGGTGGTATTCAATAACTTCTCTGCGAAGAATATCTTTAATACGAAGTCTTATCATCCATTGCCAGCTGGTGATGGCCAAAAACTAGCGGTTAAATTCCAAGCTAACGGAGCAGCTTACCAGAATTATAGTTTAACCTTTACCGAACCTTGGTTAGGAGGTAAAAAACCGAATTCATTCTCGATATCCTTAAACAGTAGTGTTTCGTATCCTTATCAATTCCGTAGTACGGGTATGTCTGGTTATGGAAGTGGATATGGCAGCGGCTACGGTAGTGGTTATGGAGGTTACGGTGGTTATGGGGGCTATGGTGGCTATGGTGGATATGGAGGTGGTTATGGTGGCTACAGCAGTTACTCTGTTCCTGATTCCTTGTTAAGTGCTCACTTTAATGTGACTAGTTTAACTTTGAGTTTAGGAAAGCGATTGAAATGGCCAGATGATTATTTTTCTTTAAGTCATTCGATTTCCTTTGCGAAGTATGACGTGGATCGTTATTACACTTGGGCTTATCCACAAGGTATCTCAACGTCAGTAACCTTCATGACAAACTTCTCTCGGAATAGTATTGATAACCCTACATTCCCTCGCTCAGGATCAAGTTTCTCATTGACAGGTTCTCTAACTCCCCCTTATTCCTTATTAGGTGGGAACAAGGATAATCTCTTGATTGAGTACCATAAATGGATGATGGATGCGAGTTGGTTCAGTCCATTAGTAGGTAAATTTATTTTGCATACACGTGCACACTTAGGATTCTTAGGTTCGTACGGAGGAAAAGAGACGACGCGTTTTGAGCGCTTTGACTTAGGTGGTTCGGGTATGGTGCAAGGATTCTCCTTTAACCGTGATATCGTGGGTTTAAGGGGATATAAAGACCGTGTGATTGGACCATCTGGTTCTTATGGAAATGGTGGGGTTGCCTACAATAAATTTGTGATGGAAGTGCGCTACCCAGTATCGTTGAATCCATCGGCTACGATCTTCTTGTTAGGTTTTGCGGAAGGTGGAAATAACTTCTCTTCTTTAGGAGAATACAATCCATTTAATCTGTATAAGTCTGCTGGTTTTGGTGCGCGTATCTTTATGCCTGCTTTTGGTATGATTGGAATTGACTATGGTATGGGCTTTGATAAGCCACGTCCAGGAGATTCGGATTTTGGTCGTCAGGCCTTTACTTTCTCGATTGGTCAACAACTTAGATAGGACAATGCGTTTTTGGATCACATTTCTAGGAATTCTGTTGTTTGCAAGCACGAGTTTTGCGCAGAAGTTCGGTTATGTGGATACCGAATTTATCACGTCCAAGATGCCAGAATATGCTAAAGTGCAACAGCAAATTGAACAAAATACGCAAACTTGGTTAGCTGAAGTAGAAAACAAAAAAGAGGAGGTAGCTAGGTTAGAGAAGGAGTATAAACTAGAGGAACTTTTATTAACTGAGGATTTAAAGCAACAACGTCTCGCGGCGATACAAGCGAAGAGCAAAGAAGCAAAGGCTTTTGAAAACCAGGTATTTGGAGCAGAAGGGGAGTTGTTTAAATTAAAGCAAGCAGCTTACAAATCGATTTTAGACCAGATTTCAAAAGCGATAGAAAAGGTAGTGCGAGCGAAACGATTGGATTTTATCTTTGATAAGGCAAACGATGGATTGGTTTTATTGTATACAAATCCTGTTCATGACTATTCTGACTATGTTTTAGAGGAATTAGGGCTAGAGTTAGATCCTAATTTGGTAGAAAAAACAAAGAAACAGGAGGCTCAAGAGCCGAAAAGTCCTAAAAAGAATTAATTTTACCCTATAATAATACAGAGAACACAAACAAATTATTAATACACATGAAAAACAAGTTTATTTTGGCCGCAGGCCTACTTTTCGGATTAGCTGCTTTGCCTGCTACGGCTCAAGTAAAAATCGGATTCATCTACCAAGAGAAAATCTATAGCCAAATGCCAGAGGCTAAGCAAGTAGAGGAAGATTTGAAGAACACAGAGAAGCAATACCAAACATTGATTCAAGCGAAAATCAAAGATTTCCAAGATAAAGCTGCCGTATACGAGAAGTTACCAGCAAACACGTCTGACATCATCAAGCAAGACAAAGAAAAGGAATTACAGAACTTGCAAACTTCGATCCAAGAGTTCCAACAAAATGCGCAAACTTCTATCCAAAAGAAGCAAGCTCAATTGTTGCAACCTATCGTTAAGAAGATTGAAGAAAATATGCACGCAGTGGCTAAAGAAAACGCATATACATTCGTTTTCAATAACTATGAGCCAGGAACAGGTGCTAACCCAGTTATTTTGCACTTCCCTGAGGAAGCAGATATTTCTGACTTAGTATTGAAGAAAATGGGAATTACTCCACGTCCAGCAGGTGCACCAGCTCCAGCAGCAGCGGCTCCAGTAGCAGCTCCAGCAGCAAAGCCAGCAGCTCCTAAGAAGTAATTTCTTATCGCTATTGAAGAAGCCTGATCGGAAACGATCGGGCTTTTTTTATGCCCTAAAGTATTGGATTGTTTGCAGGATAGATATGGCGCCTATCACGCCTAAGACAACATAGTGGAAATATTTATCTGGGATAAAGGCTAAAATCTTTTTGCCCAGATAAGAGCCCACAATGGCGATAACGATTAAAAATGGAATGAGAATGAGGTGTTCAAGTGTGAAATAACCTTGCAAAATATACACAATTGCTCTACTCGAATCTACCCCTAAATCAATCAGCGCTGAAGTAGCGATGAAGATCTCTTTTTCTAGGCCAAAAGCCGCTAGTGTAATTCCCCTGATTGCTCCTCCAGTACCTATTAATCCCGCCATAAAACCAGATATTATCCCACCGGTGTAAAGATTGAAATTCGTTTGCTTGATCTTTTTTCCTGCACCAGAAATCAGGAATAGCGTCAATGCGAGGATAATCAGGTTCATGCTCAGTTCGATTTCCTTCTGAGGTATGATGGAGGTGAGGTAAGCTCCTAATATCACGAATACCACAGCAGGTATTCCCAGTTTAAGGGCGATGTTTTTATGGATCCCTTTTTGGAACAGAAAAATCTTAGATAAATTACTGAACACATGAAAGACCGCCGTGATGCCTAAGACTAGTTTAAAGTCGATAAAGATGGAGGCTAAGGGCAC
>JAGWUO010000129.1 GCA_028868395.1 Cytophagales bacterium
GGTTTATTTCAGTTCAACATACAGGATGGGGAAAGAGCTTCTGGGGCGAAGGCTTTCATCCAGCCGGCGCTTTCCCGAAAGAATTTACATATTCAAACTTCTTTTCAAGTTGCCTCCTTGGTGATACAGGGAGAAAGAGTAACTGGCCTAAAAGGATATAAATTGGGTTCGAAGAAACCTGTCGAATTTGAGGCCTCAGAAGTTATTTTATCAGCGGGAGCTTTCCAAAGTCCGCAAATCTTACAACTATCTGGCATTGGCGATGCGGCAGAATTGAAAACCCTTGGGATCGATTCTCGAGTAGATTTAGCTGGCGTGGGCAAGAATTTATCGGATCATTTGTTTGTGAATATGAACGCGCAGGCTAGCACGAAAGGGCAGTCGTATAATGTGGCTTTGGGGGTGAAAAACTACCTGGATTATACATTTAAAAAACAAGGGCCATTGGCTTCAAGTCCATTAGAAGCCGCGGCTTTCTTTGATTCGGTAAATCAATCGGATGTACCGGATTTGCAGTTTCATTTCTCCTCAGCTTGGGCCTATGATATGTACGATTATGGGAAAATGCCGTTGAGCGATGGGTTTACTATTTTGCCAACGTTGTTAAAGCCCAAAAGTCGTGGAACGGTTAGCCTGCGGTCATCAGCCTACCACGAAGCGCCAGTGATCGATCCTCGGTATTTGTCGGAGAAAGAAGACCTCGAAACCTTAAAACGCGGGGTGCGTATCGCACGAAATATCGTGTTGTCTACTGCTTTTGACGGTTTAAGAAAAGGAAACGAGCTGAATTATCCAGCAGGTCCTTGGAGCGAGGAATTAATCGAAAAACATATTGAACAGGCGACTGAATGCGTGTACCATCCGGTGGGAACCTGCAAGATGGGAACGGATGCAGAATCGGTTTGCGATCCAAAGACTTTGCGCGTTCGCGGTTTACAAGGGCTGCGAGTAGCGGATGCTTCGATCATGCCAGATGTGATTTCCGGGAATACCAATTCCGCGGTGGTGATGATTGCGGAGAAGGCGGCTGATTTAATTTTGAGTAAATAAACTGCGCGAAAGCGTTTTAAAAGAAAAAAAAACTATGAAAAAAGTATTGATTTTATTGTGTCTTTTGGCACCTATGATCAGCTTCGCCCAAAACGAAGAATCCCTTAAAGAAGCAGAATTAAACCGTTTTAAGGTGATGGTGGCGAAAGATATTCCTGGATTGCAAGCCGTATTGCACAAGGATTTAGTGTATTTCCACTCGAGTGGCATGCAGGATTCGAAGGATACCTATATTGCTTCGATTGCTTCAGGAAAGTCTAGCTATGTGGCGATTACTCCAGAGGAAATGCAGCAACGTGTTTATGGCAAGACAGGTATTAACACCGGAATTTTGACCATCTTACAACAAGCGGCGGATGGTGCTCAAACAACGATTCGCCTACGTTTTACGGATGTATTTGTCTATGCAGACAAGCGTTGGCAAATGGTATCGTGGCAGTCGACTAAATTAGTCCCTGCGCAAAAGCCGTAATTTTCTCGTAGATATACGCTAGATCCTCGTCTTCGATACAATAGGGGGCGAGGATGTAGATCGTATTTCCTAAAGGTCGCATCAAAATGCCTTGCTCTAAGAAGTAGCGGTAAATATCATCTCTTATGGAGTGTAAATAGCCATCTGTTTCCCCCGTTTCCACTTCCATGGCTAAAATAGTGCCATGAATTCGTACATTTTTTAGGATGGGATGGTTGTTCAGTGTTGCAGCGAAAGCTCGATGACTTGCTTCCACACGCGCTATAGATTCCCAGGTTTCTTGTTTTTCCATTAAATCCATACTCGCATTCGCCGCGGCGCAGGCTAATGGATTTGCGGTGAACGAGTGCGAATGGAACATCATCTTTCGGCGGTCATCCGAAAGGAAGGATTGGAAAATTTTCTCGCTACAAAGGGTTAAACCCATGGCCATCATGCCGCCCGTTAGGCCTTTGGAGAAACAAACAATATCTGGCTTCTCTACCAAATAATCCATCGCAAACCACTTCCCTGTACGACCAAATCCGGTCATGATTTCATCTGCAATACAGAACATACCTTTTTCATGTGCCATCTGAATCAGCGCATCCAAGGTAGACGCCTCGTACATTTTCATTCCACCCGCACCTTGAATCAAAGGCTCAAAGATGAAAGCAGCATAGTCGTCTGAATTTAAAGACGACATCGCGGCAAGACAAGCTTCCGTATCTTGAGGACTTGGAAGGAATTCCACCTCGAAAAGCATATCCTGAAAGGGGTCATTGAAGGAGCTTGGCGCCCCTAAACTCATGGCCCCAAAGGTATCCCCATGGTAGGCATCCGCAAAAGCAAGAATTTTTCTGCGTTGCGTATTCCCCTGATTATGGAAGAATTGTAAGGCCATTTTGATGGCTACCTCCACGGCGGTAGAGCCGTTATCTGAGAAGAAAACCCGTTCGAAATTAGCCGGTAAATGACTTAATAAACGTTCTGACAGTCGAACTGCCGGTTCGTGGGTAAAGCCCGCGAAGATGACTTGTTCGAGCTGGAGCGCTTGTTCGTATACTTTTTGGGCTAAATAGGGATGCCCATGGCCGTGTGTGTTCACCCACCAAGACGAAATCGCATCGATGTATTTTTTACCCTCCGTATCAAATAAGTGCGCACCTTTGCCGCTCGCAATGGGAATCGAAATAGGTTCGATCTGGTGTTGCGTGAATGGGTGCCAAACAACCGCCGCATCCCGAGAAGATAAATTCGAATTAGACATTTATTTTATCTGCATACGAAGCAATGACTGCTTCATTGATTTCTGATTCCTGATTCACGCGCAAAATAAGGGGCAAACCGGTGTGATTCAAAATAAACTTTTCGCCTGAGGGATTTTCGGGTCCATTGAATACGATTCCGGCCATTGGAATTCCGTGTTGCTTTAAAATCTCGTAGCTTAAAATCGTATGATTGATGCTGCCTAAATAGTTTTTACTGACTAAAATGACCGGTAAATTCAGGTGTTTGATGAGGTCTAAATTCGTCTGCTGATCATTTAAAGGCACCATAATTCCTCCGGCTAATTCGACGATTAAGGTTTTATCAGTAGGAATTTGAAAATCGTCTACTTGAATAGTAATACCATCAATTTCAGCCGCAGTATGCGGAGATAAAGGCTGTGTAAGCGCATAAGTAGATGGATGTATGGTGGCTGAAGGAACCCAGCTGCGAATCCAATTAGCATCTCCCGTAGCTATATCCCCAGATTGAACGGGTTTCCAATAGTTTGCTTTTAAGCCAGCCGTTAAGATAGCTGATGCGACTGTTTTTCCAATTTCTGTGCCGATTCCGGCAACGATAAACTGTTTCATTCGAGTGTTTTTATTAGTGATTTTATTTGTTCCTGAGTGTGGTTTGCGCTTAGCGTGATGCGAATACGCTCTTTGCCTTTTGCTACCGTGGGGAAAACGATGGGTTTGATGGCGAATTCGCTGGCGGAGGCTGCTTTGGCTCTTACTGCTTCGTTTCCAGTCACGAAGAAGGTTTGGATGGCGGTTTGGCTATCTCCCCAGGCGTCAGAATGGCAGTTTGCGCGGAAGAAAGTGATGTTTTCTTGCAGTTTTTTTCTGGCTTCGTTTTGGGAGGGCAAATAGTGCAAGGTGCTTAATAGCGCTGAAACATGTGCCGGTGTGGGGGCGGTGGAATAAATGAACGGTCTCGCGAAGTTCACGAGGTATTCTTTGAGGGCCAAAGACCCCAAGACCACCGCTCCTGCATTTCCCCAGGCTTTTCCGAAAGTAATTACACGAGCAAAAACTTCTTCACAAAGCCCTAATTCGCAGACTAATCCTTGGCCTTCTGGTCCGTAAACGCCTCCGGAATGAGCCTCGTCTACAATAAGTTCGGCTTGGTATTTATTCTTTAATTTTACCAATTCACGCAATGGAGCCACATCGCCATCCATCGAATAAACCGATTCCACGACGATCCACTTACGAGTTTCGGCAGGGTATTGATCTAAAAGATGAACTAAGTCGTCTAGGTTGTTGTGCTTGAAGATGCGACGCTCGGCTTTCGAGAGACGTAAACCATCGATCAAACTGGCGTGTAATAATTTATCGCAGAAAATGACGTCACCTTCTTGTGGAAGAGAGGAGATCAAACCGATATTCGCGTCATAACCAGAACTAAAAAGCAAAGCTGCCTCCGATCCGTGAAAGGTGGCACATTCTTTTTCGAATTGCTCGATTAAGGCAGAATGACCTGAAATGAGTCGAGATCCGGTGGCCCCATTTTTGCGTGACTCTATAGGTAAAGCCTCGAAATCGCGCGCAATGTTCGCTGTGAGAACGGGGTCACTTGCAAATCCGAGGTAATCATTGGAGCAGAAATCTGTGCGGCCATCCACTACGGATAATTGCCTGAATAGGCCCTCCTTTTTACGGGATTCCAAAAGGTCAATAAGCTGTTGCTGAATGTTTTCCATAGATTCTTGTGCTGCAAAACTACGAAATAATCGCTGTGGACGTGTATTTTATCATTTAATTGATTTTGTAGCCTAATTTTTGGCCCAAAACCTTGACAATTCCCCGCTAATACCGTAGT
>JAGWUO010000130.1 GCA_028868395.1 Cytophagales bacterium
TAAAATGGCTGCCACTCCTAGTGCTTGGCAATCCATGACCGCCGATAGTCCGGATGGAGAATACCTGTTAGTCGGTTTTGATACAACGATGGCGGTGAAGCAAATTGCCATCTTTGAAAATTTTGGGGCTGGTAGCATTACTTCAGTGGATGGTTTAGATCAGAATAATAAGATCTATCCTTTGCGGACCTTTTCACCAGGTTACGCTGCGGCTGGATCTCAGGTTACGACGATTCGCCTCCCTACTAAAACGAGCTTTAAATTAAAGGGGATTAAGATATCCTTTAATTCCTTACGAGTAAAGGGATACTCCCAAATCGATGCCATTGGTATTTCAGATAGCGATGAACCTATTGAGTCTTCTTTGAAATTAACGACAGACGCGAATGCTTTTCAAGCCCGTGAGAATTTAGGGAATGCTATTAACTCTAAGTTTAATGAGATTTGTCCTGTAGTTAGTCCAGATGGCCAAAAGCTGTATTTTACACGTTGGAAGCATCCGGATAATTTAGGGGCTACTAAAAATCAAGATATTTGGGTGTCTAATTGGCAGTCAGATCGTACTTGGTCAAAAGCTACGTTGTTCCCCGCTCCTATCAATAATGACGAAAACAACGCGGTTTGTGGCATCACACCTAACGGAAAAACTTTATTATTAAACAATGTCTATGGAAAAGATGGGACGATGGAAAAGGGCGTTTCCTTCTCGTTTCTTTTAAGAACGGGAGAATGGAGTTTCCCCAAAGCTTTGAAAATTGTTAACTTCAAGAATAAATCAGAATTCTCTGAATATACCTTAGCTCCTAACGGGAAAGTCCTATTGATGACTACAGAAACCAAAGATTCATATGGTGGAAAGGATATCTATGTTTCCTTTTTGAATGCAGATGATTCCTGGTCAGAACCTAAAAACATAGGCCCAGTAGTGAATACAGGGGAAGCTGAATCAACTCCCTTTATTGCTCCTGATGGTGTGACGATGTACTTCTCCTCTAGTGGTCACGTGGGTTATGGCAATAATGATATCTTTTTGTCTCGCCGTTTAGATGATACCTGGCAAAACTGGTCCGCACCAGAAAACTTAGGCCCTATCGTTAATACGCCTCAGTGGGATGGTTATTTCTCTGTCTCGGCTAAAGGTGATTATGCTTATTTTAGTTCCACAGAGAATTCGGTGGGTGCTGAGGATATTTTCCGTATTAAGATTCCTGAAAAAGCGAAGCCTTTGACCTTAATTCAAATGACAGGACAGGTTATTAATCAAAAGACTAAAGAACCTATGGCGGCGCGCATTGTTATTAAGGCAAAAGGAAATCCGTCGGATACGCTCTCCATTGATTATGACCCTTATGTAGGTGATTATAGCTTTATGTGGCCTGCTAAAAAGCCCTTTACAGTGCAAATTAAGAAACAAGGATTCTTCTCCAAAGTGGAAAGTTTTGACTTTACTTCTTCCCCTAATTTTCAGTTAGTCAATCGCAATTTCTTTCTTCAAACAGTCGAGAAAAATAAGGCTATTGCTTTTTCTAATCTTATTTTTGATCAAGGTAAGGCAGAATTAAAACCTGGTTTTGAAGCTGAATTAGAGAAGATTATCACCATTCTTTCCGAAAACACTCAATATACATTGCTTTTAGAAGGGCATACAGATAACCAAGGCGATTGGAATGATAATCTGAAATTATCGCTAGAACGGGTTGAGAACGTGAAGGCTTATTTGGTTTCTAAAGGAGTGGATGCGAATCGTATTCAAACAAAAGGATGGGGTGGATCAAAGCCTTTGGCCAATAACTTATTAGAAGATACGAGAAAAAGTAACCGTCGGGTGGAATTCACGCTGCTGTCAATAGAATAAAAAAAGAGGGGATTACTCCCCCCTATTTCACTCAACCTAAAACTAATACTATAAAAGAACGATCAAACTCTTAATGATCGCTGTAAGACGGATTGCATCTAAAATACGCGCTTCTGTGGCTCCGTGATTCTTCACTGATTGCTCATGAGAAGTTACACACATCTCACAGCCATTAATCGCTGACACCGTTAAGCTAGCTAATTCAAAGAACTCTTTGCCTAGAACAGGGTTCATCATAATCGACATACGAATGCCTGCTGGTGCTGTGTTATAATATTCTTTATCAACCATGTGTTTGAATCGATAGAAAATATTATTTGCGTTCAATAAAGAAACCAAGGCATGGATTTCATTTATCTCTGCATCCGTCGCTCCTTTGCTGAGCGCTAATTCTGTTAGGGAATCAATCGTTCTGGTGTGCTTTTGATTCACAGAAACTGCTAGGGCTAATAGAATAGCCTCTTTCTCTGTCAACGTTTGAGCGCGTAAAGCATTCGAAACATTGATTTTAAGATCTTTAATGTAGCGGTGATCTGCTGCATCTAGGGCATCTAAAAGGGCGAACGATTCTGTGGCAGGGATATTTATCTCCGCCAATAAGTTGTCTTTAGTCTCACTCATGATTGTTGATTTAAATAGCCCCAGGGAATCCTGGGGCTAAAGGAATGATTATAATGTAGCGTCTCCAGCTTTCCAGTTACATGGGCAAAGCTCGTCTGTTTGTAACGCATCTAATACACGTAATACTTCGTCTACGTTACGGCCTACAGAAAGGTCATTGGCAGATACCCAACGGATTACACCATCTTGGTCAGCGATATAAGTAACACGGTAAGCCACTTTTTCTCCTTCAGTTAAGATACCTAATTCTTCAGCTAAGCTCTTAGACGTATCAGCTAACATAGGGAATTTTAATCCACGTAAATCATCGTGATCTCTTCTCCAAGCAGCGTGAACGAATTCAGAATCTGTTGAAGCTCCGATTAATGAGGCATCGCGATCAGCGAAATCTCCTGCACGGCGGTTGAATTCAGCGATTTCTGTAGGGCAAACGAAAGTAAAATCTTTTGGCCACCAGAACATTACTAACCATTTACCGTCTTTCTTGTGATCTTCTGAAGTGATTGTTGCGAATTCTTTTCCTTGCTCTAAAGAAACGACTGCTGTTTTTGAAAATGTAGGGAATTGACTTCCTAATCCTAACATGTGATTTGCCATTTGTATTTGTTGTTTTATTGTTCTTGTTAAATTGTGATGCAAAGATCTTGATTAAAGTGTTATTAGTCAAATCTATATTTTCTATATTTGTATAGTTTTTAATTATACTATGACGATAACTCAATTAGAGTACATTGTGGCCTTAGCTGATCTGCAAAGTTTTTCCAAAGCTGCGGATTATTGTTGTGTTTCTCAGCCCAGTCTGAGTATGCAGGTGCAAAAATTAGAGGATGAACTAAATCTGACACTCTTTAACCGAAAGGCAAAACCTCTCGTTCCTACCCTTGAGGCAAGAGAGGTTATCGCTAAGGCACGGGCGATTTTGAATGAAAGTAATTCGATTCTTTCTCTTTCCAAAGGTTGGTCAAATCAGGTAAATGGTTCTGTTTCCATTGGAGTAATTCCTACGATTGCTCCTTACTTAATGCCTAAATTTCTTGCTGATTTTCAGTTGAAGTACCCAGATTTGACTATTCGAATTGCAGAAACGACTACGGCTAATATTAAGAAAGGCATTCAAGAAGGTAAAATAGATATTGGTATCCTGGTTACACCTTTGAATGATTCTTTAGTAGAAATTCCGCTTTATTATGAGGAATTATTCTTGTATTCCAATGTGTGGGAAGAAGATGGTGCTAAGTTAAAATCCACTTTGGATCCCTCCAAACTTTGGCTTTTAGAGGAAGGGCATTGTTTAAGCAGTCAAGTGAATTCGATATGCAATCTACCCTCTGGTCCTTTAATTGGTACAAAAATGACATATCAGACGGGAAGTATGGAAACAATTGTGCGTTTGGCTGATCAGGGTTTTGGCCAAACAATCATTCCCCAAATGTTTGTCGATTATTTAGACCCCAAGTTAAAGGAAAAAGTGTATGCACTTCCCGATCCTAAACCTGTTAGAGAGGTGGCGCTAGTGCATGCTGTTTCCTATTCAAGAAAAGCCATTGTTAAGGCATTAGAGGTTGAAATATTAGCTCACATCCCCGATTCATGGAAAAAGCCTCTGGAGCGTACTATTATCCCCATATAGCGATGGCCTTTGTGCTACGCAACAGAGGTCTTAAGAATAGTAAACTTGCCCCAAAAACAAAGGTCAGAACCAAAATGCTGATTCGCATATTACCCGTTAATTGAATTATAAGTCCAAACATAAAGGTTCCAATTACGGTAGACATTCGGTCGCATACATCATAGAAACTAAAATAAGAGGCGGTGTCCTTCTCTCCTTTTGGACATAATTTAGCGTAAGTGGCGCGGCTATTCGATTGAATACCACCCATAACGAACCCGATGGCAGTTGCCAATAAATAAAAATTGAATTGCGTGGTTACCGTGTAAGCATAGGCACACACAAATATCCACACAAAGACAATTAAACCAAGGGCTTTAATGTTACCCACCCAGCCAGATAATCGAGCGCAGAAATAGGCGCCCGGAATAGCGACTAATTGAATTAATAGAATCGTAATAATTAAGGCATCTTCTGGTA